>CAIWAO010000146.1 GCA_903910745.1 uncultured Burkholderiales bacterium | reverse complement strand
TGTTTCTGTCTAATTGAAGCAAGAACTAAAGCAAGAACTAAAGCGAGAACTAAAGCGAGAACTAAAGCGAGAACTAAAGCGATGAAACAAATCATTACTAAAGTTTAAGGCACAATCGAATTTCATGAAAAAGAATCACCTTTTATCTTTAATTCTCGTTGCTTTTCATATTTCTGTTTTTGCGGATGTCCAAGTAGGACAAACTTCGCCGAATATTGATGGAAAATTGATTGACGGTGAAAGCTTTTCTTTGCAGGCAAGAAAAGGCAAAGTTGTACTCATCAACTTTTGGGCAAGTTGGTGTGAACCTTGTAAAGAAGAGATGCCTCTTATAGAAACGTATTTACAAAAGAACAAGTCTCGCGGGTTTGAGGTGTTAGCTATAAACCTGGACAAACCATCTGGACTAGAGGCTGCAAAGAAGATTATGGGAAATTATTCATTCAATTTTGCACTGAAGAGGGACATGAATTACTCTGGTCTTGGATACATTTGGCGTGTGCCGAGTACATTCGTCATTGATAAGAAGGGGGTCATCAAAAAAAATGGTCTGACAGGGGAAGCCAAAGTAGATACTCGAATTCTCGAGGAAACAGTTAACCCCCTTCTTAGCGAAGAATAATTAAAAATGCAATCTAACGCCCATTGAGGCAACAAAATTTGGAGTTAGTTGAATACCGTTAAGATGTTGATAAATTGGTACTTGTATGTTTGAATAGACTTGCACTGAGTTACTTGCTGTATAAAGTAATCCTGGCGTCAAATAGGCAATGGTGCCACCCGTCGACCAGGTATCAGCTGCAGTCCCGCTATCTGTTTTCTTGTCAATAAAATTTAATTGAACAGTTGGGGTCCAGTTTTCAAGCCCTTGGTAATTTAAACCTACGTTAATATTAAGTCCATTACCCTGGCGATACGAACCCCCTTGTCCTAGTGCATCAATATTGGTTGGTGTGCTTTTTGGATCGATCACTGATTGAAATTGAACGTTACCGAAGTAGCCCCAGTCCTCAATATTAAATATATGACCATACTTATATGCTCCAATAATCAGATCGGTTGATCCGGTTCCTAATTGCAGACCCGGATCAACAGCTACAACACTCGTTCCGAGCGCTAATGCGGCGGTGCTGGCTGGAGCCGTTTGAGCATTATTTCCTGTTGGAAGTTTTACACCAATTTGCAGGCCCCAGTTCTTTTGCTCAGAAAAGCCAAAATACCGTCCAATTAATTTGATATCACCTAAGCCAGTCGTCTTGGATTGATATCCATTTGCACCACTTGGCCATCCTTCTAACCCACCGCCGCCCGATGCGTCACTTCCATAAGTCAAATGCTGGCGCTGGACAAGGGGGAGAACAAGCGAAGCACCCCAACTATCCCCGTTGTTGTAATCTAGTGTGGCAGTCAGATAATTGTTTTTTGTAAATCCCTCAACCTCTGCTAATTGACCAGTCTTGGAGTTAACTATTCCAACGGCATTTGATGATGAAATTGAATTTGTAGCTGAACGTAATTGGTTTTGGTCTAGGTAGTCATAACGAATATCGGCCGTCCACCCAGGATTAGATCCCATGCCCTGGTATCCAATATCTGTATTAAGGCTACACCCACAACTCGCACATGCTAATGCTCCTTGGGCTGAAAGTGTTAAAGATAAAGCAATTGTTGTTAATCTAAGTTTCATAAAATTCTCTCCTATGGAAAACCGAAAATGTCTGAAAAGACTTAAGAAAAATCGGAATTTCTAATTTACTTACATAAGGCAAAATAATGCCAATATTTAGCTATAGATACATAGCTAAAGCCCAAAAAATATTCAGGCAATAAGTGGAGGCGCTTGAGAGGGAAGCTTAATCCAAGCAAATAAGGGCTTGGGAGATTTATAAAAAAGTGCTGGAATATGATCAGCTAAATTAATGGGGAGAAAATAACTTTCAGATGATGCAGGAGCAAAGTAATTGCCCTGCAAAGTGCAGTACCCACATGAATCATTAATTGAAAGTTTTTGATCACCCCCTTGGTCACTTGGTAAATCAGAGGAGTTCGCGATTGATTTCATTCCACTGACAGTACATACGTACCCGTAACCCATAGTATTGGTGTCATTGCGGGACGCTGCAAGCGCACGGGATAATGAGGGCGCAAACGAGCTAAATAGGACTGTAAAAATCACAATCCAGTGAATAATTCGGTTAAATTTGGCTCTTTCTAGCATAAGCTAATGATTATACAGATACCGCATAAGTCTGAATTAAGCTTTTCAAATACTATGCGCTTGAAGATTTTAGTTGTTCGCGAGCTTTAATTTTTCTATTGTGTGCATCCCAGTTTTTCTCAAGATTACCAATAAGAGCCGCACTAAAGTGGCAATAAGCTTGTTCTTTTGCGTAAACCGCCATGTATTTCCTAAACCTATCTAAAGGTTCTTGATCAACTCTAAATGCCTTTCTGTTGCCTGACGCGCTCACTACGCCTGAGGCGGAAATAGATTCAATAGTTTTCGAAATTGTTTCATCCATTTTTTCTGGATCAACCACATAATCACAGATCATCCGTCCCTCGGGGGTGTTGCAATCAAGCCGTCTTTCCATCATGATGGCTTGCCTGGCGACTCGGTCTCCAACAAACCTTGGGAGGCGCATATTAGCAACTCCTGGAATGATCCCCTCCTTACGCGCAGGCAGCGTCATGTATGCATCCGTTCCAGCTATATTAATGTCAGTAACTAGCAGGTATTGACAGCCTCCACCTATAGCGAATTTATCAACTGCCGCTATCCATAGTTTCTCAGTCGTTTGACCCAAAATTTCATTGGGTGAGTGATCTGGACTTGCAACACCTCGGTAAATTTTATTCACAATACCCATATCTCTCTCTAAGTACCAGAGGTAAGGAATCTTCCCGTTATACAAACGGGTTAAGTTAATACCGCTACAAAATGTTCTAGAGCCTGCGTACTTTCCGCCCTCAATCAGACCCCCGCGCATGACCACAATACTGGTTTTAGGGTCTAAGATGGCTATGTCTGCAGCAATCTCTGTGTTTGCCAATGTGTGATCGTCCTCTGCGTGAAGATACTGGCCGTTTTGAAAATACAAGTAACTTGTTTTATCTATTCTTTGAAGGCTCACACCCTCTAGCTCAAGAAGACCGGTGCTGAAGTATTGCTCTTTGTATTCTTGAGTCCTTGGGTTAGGCAGAAGAGTTGAATGACACAAATGAAGTCCGCACTCTTCAATAGCAAGTACGTGACTCAAAAAAATACCTTGATTGATTTCATGTCCATCCTTTTGACTTTGAATGAACTCCCTTTCCTTAGCAATAGTAGCTCGGCTCGCAGTCAAACCTGGGACTAGATCGTTCACCGCATAAAGAAGCTCCTCAAGGCGGATAAATTGAGTCAGTTGATCTGTAACGGTTTTATAAACTGTTTGGGCGTGATGGGTTAAAAAATCTTCGCGCTTTTGTCTAGTCTCATTTAGGATAAAAGAGGCACCGATCTGTTCCTCAGGTGTACGCTTACTTTTGATGGGGAGTTTTGAGAGAAGTTGATCAGCAATATGCCAATAGTGGGTATAGTTTTTTACATCATTGTGAAAATCTCTAGTCGTGTTAACAAAGGATTTTGAGAAATCCCCGACCAGTGATTGATCAAGACCTAGAGAATTGAGATTGTTGTTCATGATGGACTTTGAATAAACGGTTTGAATATCTGGATTAACTATTATTGGGGTTGAAGTTTGAATTCATTGATAACCATTTCTCGCATTTTGAATTTTTGAACTTTCCCGGAGGTTGTGCTCGGATATTCTTCTACAAAACGGATATAGTGCGGGATTTTGTAGGACGCAATTTGCCCCTTGCAAAGCAACCTAAGCCCCTGTGCGTCAAGTGTTTGGCCTGGTTTAAGCTTGATCCAAGCAGCAAGTTGTTCGCCGTAAAGTGCGTCCGGTACGCCAAAAACTTGTGCATCTGCAATTTCTGGGAGTTTGTGCAAAAACTCTTCGATTTCTCTTGGATAAATATTTTCTCCCGCCCTAATCACCATGTCTTTGATACGTCCGACTATGCAAACGCACCCGTCTTCTCTAATTTGAGCAAGATCGCCAGAATGCATCCAACCCTCCTCATCGATTGCACTGTTTGTTGCATCTGGGTTATTCCAATAACCCAGCATGACTGAGTATCCTCTGACGCAAAGTTCCCCAGGTTGACCCAGATCAACAATGGAGCCGTCCACTGGGTCAACGATCTTGATCTCAACATGGGGGTGCACAACGCCAACCGTATTTGATCGTTGCTCAACCGTTTGATTGGGCAAACACTGCGTTGACATGGGAGAGGTCTCAGTCATACCGTAACTCGAGCAAAGACCAACCATATGCATTTTTTCTATTGCAGCCTTAAAAACTTCAGATGGACAGGGAGCCGCTCCCATAATCCCGGTTCTTAGAGTTTTCATCTTCTCGCTTACAAAACTGGGATGATTTAGGATGGAGATATACATCATAGGCACACCGTAAAAAACTGTGCACCCCTCAACCTCAACTGCCTTGATTGTTTGCTCAGGATCAAAACCCTCACCCGGAAAAACAACTGATGCGCCGCTTGCGAACGCTGCAATGACACCCACTACAGAGCCAAAACAGTGAAACATGGGGACAGGTAGACAAAGAATATCAGCCGATGTCAACTCAAGTCTGGCGCCAATTTGAATTGCATTATTGATCATATTAGACTGCGAGAGCGTCGCACCTTTGGGCTGTCCTGTGGTCCCTGATGTGTACTGAATACTGGCAGCAGAATTGGCGTCAATAGATGTAGAGATGGCTTGCAACTGATCAATACTTACCTCTTCTGAGAATTCTAAAAAATCATTCCAACTCATCAGTTTTTTTGCTGACTGCTTATTGATGAGATTAGAAGTATCCTCAAGATCAAAATCAACAATCACGCTTAAACAGTCTGCTCTTGTCTGTACACTTTGCGCAAAGTTTAAACAGTCATGGGTTCTAAATTTTGGAGTTAAAAAGAGTGCCCTACATTCAGAGTGATTGACTGTGTACTCTAATTCATGTTCCTTATATGCAGGGTTGATGTGAACTAATATGGCACCAATCCTTGTTGCAGCAAACTGGATGATGATCCACTCAGTGCGGTTGGTACTCCAAATACCTACTCTGTCCCCACTGCGAATACCCATACCAATTAATGCACGACTTGCTTTGATGACGGCGCTATACAATTCGTCAAAACTCAATCTGCGGTTTTGAATCAAACTAACAACTGCATTCTTAGAGTTATGTACGGCTCGTGCTTGATCTAAAAAATCTCCCATATTTGAGTTCACTAGTGGGACTGAGTTATCGCCCTTTAAGTAGGAGATTTTGTTAGTCGTTAGCATAAGACCGATCCCTTAAGATTTTGCACAGAGAAATACTTTATTCAATGGATTTTGTGAAGGGAGATTAGACTCAATAAAATCAGACTCACCTCACACTGAATTCATTACTGACATCGATCCTTTATGTCTTGTGGTACGGGAACAATTTTGATTCTTGATGAATCCTCAGGATGTTTAATACAAAATGCCCTCGTCTCATGTCCGATACATAGGGTGTCTTCGCCTCTTTTGACGATATGTTCGTGGGTGAATACTTTTTCTCTCCACTCTTTCACACTTGTATAAATTTGTATCTGCTCACCGTAGGTTGCAGACATCATAAATTTGGTATTTATTTCAAGGAGCGGTGTACCAATAATTCCATTGATTTTTACCAATTCACGCCAGGTGGGGACTCCGTTTTTAACAAAGAAATTAAGTGACGAGGCATCCATCCATTTTGAGTAATTGGGGAAAAATACGATACCTGCAGGATCACAGTCTCCAAAATTAATTTCAACGTTATAAATAACTGTATGCGCCATATATTTCGTAACTATTTATTTTATTCATATCACATGCGACTAGGTAACCAAAGCGCAATTGCGGGGAATGCGATCAAAATTATTAATCTACAAATATCGGTCAATATAAAAGGAATTACGCCTTTGAAAATTGTATAAAAAGACACATCCTTTACGACACTTTTAATGACAAATACATTCATGCCTACAGGCGGGTGTATGAGCCCTAGCTCAACCGTCATCACAATGATGACTCCAAACCAAATAGGATCAAAACCAAGTTGAACAATCACTGGGTAAATAATGGGAACAGTCAAAATAATCATTGCCATAGAGTCCATCAAACACCCGAGCACCAAGTACATCAACATAATGAGTGCAAGAACCCCGTAAGAGCCAAGACCCAAACCTGTGAGCAGCAGAGTCAATTTTTGTGGGACTTGGGTGATGGTTAAAAAATAGCCAAATAAAAGAGCACCTATCAATACCGTAAAGACTGCGGCGGCGGTGCGTGTTGCAGATAAAAGGGCCTCCTTGATGGAGTGAATATTTAACTTTCCCCTGACAACACCTAAAATAAAAGCGCCAGAAGCACCGACACCGCCGGCCTCTGTAGGCGTAAAGAAGCCCCCGTACAAACCGCCAATGACGAATATGAATAATACAACAGGAGCCCATATCGCTTTGATACCTTCTAAACGCTCCTTCCAACTTTGATCCTCACCTTTAGGGAGCCAATTTGGTTTTACTTTAACGATGATGAAGATGGTGAACACGTACATTAATATTGCAAACAGACCAGGCACGATGCCTGCCATAAAAAGTTTCCCAATATCTTGTTGCGTAAGTATTGCGTATACCGCCAAAACTGTTGATGGCGGTAACATTGCTCCCAACGTCCCACCGGCTGCGATCACCCCTGTAGCAAATGATTGCGGATATCCATATCGACGCATCTCGGGATAGGCAACAGAGGAGAATGTCGCAGCGGTTGCAACACTTGATCCGCAAATCGCTGCAAAACCTCCACAAGCAAGGATAGTCGCTACGCCTAAGCCACCTCTTAGGTGTCCAATAAATGCATTTGCAGCTCGAAACAACTCCTTACTCACACCGGATACAGATACAAAAGCCCCCATCAGCATGAACATGGGAATAACTCCGAACGTGTAATCAGAGACTGTTCGCATCGAAGTTTGACCAATCAGTTTTAAGGCGGCGTGAGGACCCGCTAAATAACTATATCCACACATGCCCACGAGTCCCATGGCCATACCAACGGGGACTCTAAGAATCATGAGAACAAAGAGGCAGACAAATCCTATGATTGCAACTAAATCGGGAGAGAGTTCCATTTGTAAATCTGGGTTATTGCTATATAGGGTCAGTGCCCAAGGGTTTCAGACTGATGTTCGTTTCTTATGAGTCTGTAAGTTCTAATTGCAATCAATAGGACTGCGCAAATATCTCCGCACCAAGCGACTGCAAAAAAAGGCCAAGTCGGAAGGTTAAGGTCATAAGTCAGGACGTGATCATCATAGGTGCCTTTGACCTTATCAAAGAGCATGATGGTTTGAACGCTCACCACAAATAGCAAGATTAGAGTTGCAAAAATATCGATCAGTCTTTGGATTTTGGGTCTACTCACACTCCACAAAAGGTCAACAGTAATGTGAGTTCCTCGGTAACTTGTTGCTGCGATTCCCCAAAATATCAGGATCCCTAAGAACATTCTTCCGAAATCATAGCTGTCGGGAATAGAGGTGTTGAAAAACTTTCTGAGTACAACCGAAATAAAAATATTGGCAGCTACTAATCCAACGAAAATAGCTGCAGCCCACTCGATGACGTCGATAATTTGGTCGAATGGATTTTTCTTAACTTTTGCACTCGGCAAGTTGACATCATTCATAAATAATTTAAATATAAATGATTATTGAAGCAAGGATTTGTACTTAACCAAGGTTTGATGAAGATTGTTCATAAGCACAACTGGATCCTCACCTCTTTTCTTAACTTCTTCTGCCCATTGCTTCTCCAGGGGTTGAGTCGCGACTTTCCAAGCGCTCAGTTGATCTGGAGTAAGTTTGTAGACTTCTCTGGTTGTATCTGCTAGAAGTTTATTGTGGCCACTGATCTCAAAGTCAGCCCAAGCAGTTCCCACTTTCTCAGCCCACTCGCTTGTGCAGTGGCTATCCACTGCTTTTTTCTGAGTAGGTGACATTGACTCATATTTGTCCTTGTTCATCGCCCATATAAAAGGTGTTACATATAGTGGAGTGTCCATGTGGTATTTGACCACTTTATCGATACCAAACAAGCTGAGTGAACCCCATGGGAAGGTGATAGCCTCAGCTACACCGCGCTCCAACATATCGCGTGATTCAGGAGCAGATGCTTGTACATTGGTACCACCAAGAAGCGTAATCATTTGACCAATAGTTGCCGTTGCAGGACGAACCTTCATACCTTTAATATCAGTGGGTAGAAGAATTTTTTTACGGGAGTGAAAGGTGCCAGGATCATGTGCAAATGCGAAACAAAAATGAACGTCTTTCATCTCCTTGGCTGCGTAAGGGCGGTACCAAGCATCCATTGCAGCTGAGCCCGCTTTTGCATTGCTAATCAAAAAGGGCAGGGACAGTGCTGAAAAAATAGGGAATCTGCCAGGCTGATATCCAGGGTTTACATAAGAGAAGTCAGCGATGCCGTCTTTGGCCATATCGTAGTGATCAAAAGCTTTGCCAAGTTGTTCGGATGGAAAAAGGGTTGTCGTTATAGACCCTCCAGAGGCTGCTTTTAAATCATCTGCCCAGGCTTGTAAAGCAGGATTCAATGCGTGTTGTGCAGGCACCCAGCTTGAGAGTTTTAGAGCAACGGGTTTGTCTGTCGTCTGAGCGTGAGAATTACAAACAATGCCAAGAGCTGCAAACAAAACTGCTGATAGCAACGAATTTTTGAACTTAACTGTTTTCATGACTTGTCTCTTTCAAACGGTAATATTTTTTAACTGACAGATGTAATTTAATTTGCAAACGAAAAATAGCAACAATCTTGATTATGGATATATTTATTTTGAACGGCTATATAGGTAAATACTAGGTTTTGATGAAGAATTTATTGCTCCGGTCATGGTCATCATTGTTGGTCAGTCTCTGAGCAAGGCTGAAGCAGGCTTCGTAACGTCAATATTTCAAAAACCTGGTAAGCAGATTAAGTTTTAACATCCTTAATAGCTTTTTAAGCTTTTGCAGGTCGTCTCATCCACCTAATGGGTTGCTCTTTGGCAGGACGAGCTGGGGCCCCAAGCCCATTTAAAAACACATCCAATGACTTGCCTGACTCTTCTTTTAAAGCGTTAATCCTTGCTTGTCTCACAATCTCGGATTTTGGTAAATCACTTCGCATTGATGAGTTCTCAGTCAGTGACTTTAATATATAACTTAAATTCTCATGCGCTCGAATGTTGGTGCTACCGTAACCTTTGATCAAACGCCCACAGGCCGCAACCTCTTGACCTAATGTGATATCAGATCTGATCGATTCACGGACACAGTCTAGCCAAGCATCTATACCTTTTTGTTCAAACCCATATCTCGTGCCCAGTTTCCTTAACCATTTAAGACGGGAGAGAAACTGAAGAACCAAGGCTCCAGCGACACTAGATGAATGCAACTTTATTTTGAGTTCTAACCCGGGTAGACCTGAGCGAACCCTTTTTCTCTCCCATTGGGTGAGAGGAGTTGCTAAGAATTCTGGCAATAGTCCTGCTAATTCAGCAATTCCAGGCTTAAAGTGGTCATAGACCTGAACAATGTCATGACTTTTGGCCTTGGTGTCTTTTCTGATTTGCGCAAAGCGGTTTCGTTTATTTTTCAGCTCTGCAACTCTAACAATATCGTCAAATGCCATCCACAAGGCGGTCCATCTTGCCGCCTCTAGTGTTGCAGCCCAAGGGGTTATATTTTGTTGCAAAGTATGAAGTTCAGCCCTTTGAGATTTGTGCGCCTCTTGCTCAGTATTCCAAACAGAGAGTACACGCTCAAGGTATAAGTTCGCATAGTTGTAGTCTTGGTAATCCACCAATCTTGCATATCCCAAATTTAGAATATGTTGAACCTCCGGAGGGAACAGTTCAAATGTTTTGGCTGGTATTTTGAGATTCAGACGGCCATAAGCGTTCATGCTTACATCATCATTATTTGTTGAGTCAATCGATTTAATTACTTTCTCGATAAATTGAGTGTTTTTGATTTGCTGCTCAATTGTGGACCACCCCGAATGAAATCCCTTTAGACTGGCAGTTTGCGATGAGGACAGCTCTTTGTTGGTACCTTGAATCGCCTTTTCAAAGTGTTCTTTTCTAAACGGCAACAATCCACTAGCGCCCAAACACCCAAGCATTACGGAGCTGATGATGGTGCCAGATTGTTTTGCGATCTCCCCCATATCTAAGATGTGATGTCTAAGTGAGAACTGTTTAATTAGATCGATGAGGGTTTCATCCGGAACACGACTGTCTCCGAGACCCATTTTCTCCATCGTGGTTAAAGCGCGGTTGGAGGAGCTGATCACGCAGGTTTGTTTGGGGTTTGACATTGCGTTGCTTATTTGTCTACCCGTCTCAAGAAGTTCAGAAGAGATAAGAAGATCGATTTGTCCAGGGAGCGGGCTTAGACCAAAAATAGGCAACTGTCCGCCTGACTCATTTGTTCCGCTAGTCATCATCTCCAAGTAATAAGTTGTTGCTCCAGTTCTTTGAGCAACACCAGGAATGGATGTAGCCTGCACTGGTATCCCGGCCAGTTTTGCAGTGTTAACCAACCAGTCGGTTAGCACCCCACCGCCTTCTCCTCCGAGTGCACAAATAAGTATCGAAAAAGGTTTTGACATGATTTAATGTGTTTGAAGCAGACGCAGTAAAGGGGTCTGAATAAGATTGATGAATTTTTCTGAATATGTAGGATTTTGAATGATCTCAGTCCTATAAAAAGAGGGACATAGAGTTGCTGCATGGGCATTTTCTCCGCATAGTCCGCATCCCACACACCCCTCAATCACGCTAGCAACAGGATCAAGTTTTAGAGGGTCTGGGTTGTCCTTTAAAGTTAAAGTTGGACATCCCGAAAGCCTAATACATGCATGGTCACCGTTACAGACATCAGCGTCTACACCGTACTTAACCCTTAGGACACGTTTACCCGCTTTAAGTAGTGAAGAGAGCCACGGTTTGATCCTTCTTTGGCGCTCGAGTTGACACTCTCCTTCTGCGATGATCACTTTAAGTCCGTTAAAGCTACTCGTAAAGGCCTCGATCAATGTGTCTCTCACATGATCTACTTCATATGTGTTAACCGTTTTAAGCCACTGAACACCTAAACCCTTCAGGGTTTTCTCAATGGATTGGTTTGTATGAACCAGACTTTTTAGTTTATCTATTGCGTTTTTTTTCTCACCCGAACTAGGGGTTGAAAGAATGTCTTGAGTACCGGTTGCTGATGTGTATCCGTTTTTAAAGATAAGCAGCACCGCGTCATCGGCGTTAAATAGAGCACTTTGCACGCCAGTGAGCAAACCGTTGTGCCAAAAACCTCCGTCCCCCATTATTGAGAGCACTCTTCGTTGCATGTTGGGTGATACACCGGCCCTGCTCGCTAGACTCATTCCGTAGCCCAAAATAGTATGTCCAGATGAGAAGGGCGGGAAAGTGCCAAAAGCATGACAGCCAATGTCAGCAGAGATGTGAACATCGCCAACCGTCTTTTGAGCGAGTTTGATGGCCGAGAATACTGGCCGCTCAGGGCAACCTATACAAAACCCGGGTGGTCTGGGGGGGAGTGAAACAGATTGATCTTGCAGTTTAGCAGCTACTGATTTTTTTCTGCTCTCTAGATCGGTAATGTGTTCACGTACTTGGGATATATGAGTTGCATATTCACTGGGTAGATACTCACTGATAAAAGTCAATAAACCTTTGATCATAATATCCGCGTTATATTCGCCCGCGTTTTGAAATATATCTTTCCCGTGAATCGGGGTGGATATATTCGCGCGTCGAAGCGATAAAGATATTTCTTGCTCAATGTACTCAGGCTGGCCCTCCTCGATGATGACTACTGCATCTTTTGTTTTGCAAAAGGTCTCAATCTGATTAGGCACCAAAGGATAGGCCACATTTAAAACCAAAATAGGAATTTTGGAATTGCCAAATGAATCAGCTAAACCAAATTCACCGAGCGAGCGAATCAGTGTGTTGTAGAGTCCTCCTTGAACAATGAGCCCGAGGTTTTTGTGCTCACCATCAAATAGCTCATTTAATTCGTGTTCAACAATATATTTTTGAGCCGCTGGAATTCTGCTTTGAAATTTAAGCTTCTCTTGCACAAAGGTCACGGGAGGATGAGCTAGTTTCTCATAACTAAAGTGAGCAGGCTCGTTTAGTAAATGAGTAGAGGAGATGGAGGGAGAGATATTGTTTTTTGCCTCAAATTGCCCCTTAACGTGACATGCTCTTATTCTTAGCTCCATCATTGCTGGCATATTTGAGCATTCAGATAGAGCGAAGGCATGTTCAACCATATTGACCATTTGAGACAAATTAGGTCTTGGATCCACCAAGATCATGCTTGATTTCATTGCATAGGCATGTGTTCTTTCTTGAATCACTGAGGCCCCCTCTCCGTAGTCTTCGCCTACGACAATCAGTACCCCGCCTACAACCCCAGCAGAGGAGAGGTTGGAGAGAGCGTCAGCGGCAACGTTGGTGCCAACAATGGACTTCCAAGTTACCGCACCTCTCATTGGATAATGAATTGATGCACCTAGCATCGCAGCAGCAGAGGCCTCATTAGAGCAAGCCTCCACATGTACCCCAAGAGTTGATACATATTCCTTAGCTTGCACCATTACATCCAACAAATGGGATACGGGTGCGCCTTGATAACCGCCAATATAAGAAACACCTGATTGCAATAAAGCCTTTGTGATGGCAAGAATGCCTTCACCGTGAAACTCCTCACCATTGCCCAACTGGAGCAACTTGATCTCTTCGTGGAATGAGACTTCCATAATTAACAATACCTAGGTTAAAAAGAGTTGAATAGAAAAAATCGGTTTATGTAATAAATTTTTTTGCTAAATTCAATGCTAAAAAATCTAAAAATAAATTAAAGAAAAATAAGTCGACACTTATTTAATAAACTTTTGAGTCCAAAATTTCTGATTGGTTTTGTTATCGTGTTCTGAGAAATTTATGAACCTAATTTTATAGACAAAGTAGCCCAAAGCTTAAAGTAGCAAGTTCTATTAAACAAGGGTTTGTACTGGTGTTTTTACTGGTTTAATCTAATTTTTGTTTTTCCAAAATATCCCTCATTTCTCTCTTATTTTCCTAAGGATAGAATTGATATAGATATAACTAAATTTGAAAAGCCCTAAACTCGATAAACTCCATAAACTCCATTTTGTAACGTTCAATTTTCCAGAATCAAACAGCAAGCGATTTAAATTAAAGAGATTAACTCATGTACTATCAACCTGGTATTACCCCGCATGGGTTGCCCCGCGACCCTTTCAAATCCTGCGTAGTTCCTAGACCGATTGGTTGGATTTCAACAGTTAACGAATTAGGACAAGATAATTTAGCACCGTATAGTCAATTTCAAAATGTAACTTTCGATCCGCCTATTGTTATGTTTAGTGCGAATCAAGATACCGGTGGAGACCAAAAAGATTCAGCAAGAAACGCTGAGCGAAGCGGCGAGTTCGTTTGGAACATGGCCACTTATGACCTAAGAGAGGCTGTGAATATGACTGGCGAGGAGTTGCCAAGCGGCGTGGACGAGTTTGAAAGAGCGGGGCTACAGAAATTAGACAGTACCCTCGTCAAACCTAAGCGAGTGAAGCTCTCGCCTATTCAATTTGAATGTGTTTATTTGAACACCTTAAGGTTCCCAGGCACCCCACCCATGGGATCGGTTGATGTGATTTTTGGCAAAGTGGTTGCTGTTCACATAGACGATGAAGTGATTGATGAAAATGGATTGATTGATGTATTGAAAATCAAACCGCTCGCGCGCATGGGTTATTATGATTACACATATGTAGACAATAAATTCCAAATGGTGATACCTGGGGGCAGCAAAGGACTACTCGCAGGGCTAGAGGGGTCTCCAGACAAAGCGAAGAGTTTTTTGAAATAGATTTTTAGTCTTCATCAATCCTACGGTAAAACATGACCGTTAAGAAATGATACATAAAGCCTAGTTGATTTGTATAAGTAGTTACTGTTTATTTTTCTCAGTAAGATACACACTATCTTGATCTATTACTGATCCTAAATTAATTTAAATAGGGTCAAGTAAATAACTTTTAAAAAAATCTACAAGAGTTCTAGTCTCTTTGTTTTTAAAATCAGAAATGCATATGATCCATTTTTAGATGGATTTGCTGAGAAAATCCATCAATACCGAAATTCGGTGCGGTATGTACCTGTTGCTCGGCAAAACTGCGTAAATCCCTAAAACAGGTGCTTCAAAATTTTTCAAAATTTGTACCACCTGACCCATCTTTAAATGTCTCTCCACTATAAAGTCCGGTTGTCTTGTAATGCCTAGACTTTTGATCGCCGCGAGCACCAGTGCTTCTCCATTATTTGCGACTATACGGCCCGTTATGGGAAAGTTTTTGAGCTCACTATCAACTAAATAACTCCAGTTTGAAAATGTGAGTTGCATAGAGTAATCAAGGCATTCATGATTAATTAGATCGGCAGGTTTATTAGGAGTTCCGTGAAGCTCCAAGTAATGTGGACTTGCTACGGTCAGTAAACTGCATTCGCCTAGTTTTCTGACAATATCATTTGAATCTGGATTGGATGTAATGCGTATAGAGATATCTAAACCCTCTTCGATCAAATTAGAGTGTCGATCAGAGAAGTCCATCGCCAATTCAATACCGGGGTTTTGCTTTGCGAACTCCATTAAGAGTGGCATAAGCTTTTCAATCCCAAAGCTGAGCGGTAAACCAATTCGAATAAGGCCTTTAGGTGAAGATTGTTCGTACGCCAAGTTTGATTCGGTTGCATCTACAAGGTTCAAAATAACTCGGCATTTCTCTAAATAAGCCGCACCCACTGTAGTAAGTGAAAGACTTCGGGTGCTGCGAGTCATTAATTTCACGCCCAGTTGTTTCTCCAGGCTGGCTATTTGTCTTGTAATGAGAGATCTGGGAACACCCATTTGGTTGGCAACCGCTGTAAAGCTTCCCGCTTGGGCTACCTTAACAAATGTATGCATAGAAGTAAATTTATCCATTGTTTCGTATTTTGCAACAAATAATTCTACTTTTGCTACTTTATTTGAATCAATATAGAGGATAAAGTTCGATCTTGCCAAAAAACTTCATGAAAAAACTTAAAAATATTCTTTTCCTGCCTCATGGGGCCCCCACCTTCGCACTCGATCCAGGTGCGGCAGGGGCCGCTATGTCCAAAATTGCAAAAGAATTCGACACACCCAGGGCTATCGTAGTGATCAGTCCACACTGGGAAACATCTGAAACATTTGTGGGATGTGATTCTCAATTAGAGACTATTTATGATTTTTTCGGATTTGATGAAAAGCTATATCAGATCAAATATCCCGCCACCGGTTGTCCAGAGCTTGCAAAAGAGATTGTCAAAATAATGGGTGAGCACGGAATGGAGTGCAATTTAGATCCCCATAGAGGCTTAGATCACGGGGCCTGGATACCTCTTCGCCAATTATTTCCAGAGGCCAATATCCCAATTACGCCAATTTCATTGCAAACTCAAAATGGACCACTCGGTGCTTACAAATTAGGGCTAATGCTATCAAAGTTGGCTGAAGAGAATGTCTTAATTTTGGCAAGCGGGAACATTACCCACAACCTTGGAGATTACAGAGTTGCCAGGATGCAAGGTGGAAAAACACCTGCATATGTGCAAGAATTTTCTGATTGGTTGAATGAGAAGATATTCAAAGGAGACATTGATTCGCTTCTTAATTATCGAAGCTTAAGTAAAGAGGGATTAAGAGCTCATCCAACTGAGGAGCATTTGCTACCGCTCTTCACTGCACTAGGTGCGGCTGGCCCAGACTCAAAACCGCAAGCTTTTTACAGAGGGATAAGTGATTACGTATTGGCGATGGATGCATATGCGTTTGCTAACTGAACGTTTAAGTGAACGTTTAAATAAATTTTTCAATTACCCTTTTAAAGTCATTCTGTAACTCTCAAGCCATACAATTCCCTAAATTCTTATCAAGACATGAAAAACACTTACACCACCACTGCAAAAGCTCTACACTGGCTAATTGCTGTATTGATTTTCTGTATGATTCCACTCGGTTTTGTGATGACCGAAATGGATTTCTCACCCGAGAAGTTGCAATACTATTCTTGGCATAAATGGGCCGGTGTTAGCGTATTTTTGTTGAGTCTAATTCGACTTGTCTGGAGGGTGCTTAATCCGCCTCCAGAGCTTCCAGAGCAAATGAATCAGCTGCTGAAGTTTTTAGCTCATATTGGGCATTATGCTTTGTACTTGCTTTGCTTCATCATTCCAGTTTCTGGTTGGTTGATGAGCTCTGCTAAGGGTGTTCAGACAGTTTGGTTTGGAGTATTGCCTATTCCTGATCTATTGGCCAAGGATAAGGCACTTGGAGCACAACTTGCAGAATTGCACGAAACACTTAACTGGATATTGGTGGCAATATTGACAGTTCATGTAATCGCCGCACTCAAACATCAGTTTATAGATAAAGATAACTTATTAAGCCGAATACTACCTAAACTCTCATTTTTCAAATAAAGGAATTACCTTGACCAAGAATTTGTCATCCTTCTTTAAATCGACCTCATCAGTTGCTGCAATATTTGTTTTAACAGCCTCGGTATTTTTCCATCCATCTCAAGCAACTGAGTACAAATCTGTAGTTAGTGAAAAGAGCACCATTGGCTTTTCATACAAGCAAATGGGGGTGGGCTCAGATGGGCAGTTTAAAAAATTCACTGCTCAAATAAGTTTCGATCCTGCAAAGCCACAAGCTGCTAAAGCTTCTTTTGATATTGATGTCGCATCAATCGACACCGGATCTGATCAAGGCAATGATGAGGTTCAAGGAAAAGGTTGGTTTAACGTCAAAGCATTTCCAAAAGCTTCCTTTGTGGCCACTCAAATCAAATCAACAAATCCAAATCAGTTTGAAGTCACCGGAAATTTAACCATCAAAGGTCAAACCAAGGAAATTAAGTTTCCGATGAAATACGTACAACAATCTAATATGGGTCTATTCACAGGCAGTCTCACAATTCACCGTGTAGACTTTGCAATAGGGGAGGGCTCATGGTCAAAGTTTGATGTTGTAGCGAACGAAGTACAAATCAACTTCAACGTGACAGCGCAGGCAGTCAAATAGATTTCGATTTTCACAACCATTTTTTTTAACCTAGAGGAGTATCACCATGAAAAAACTAAACCGTACAGCACTTGCCCTGTCACTTGCTAGCTTGTTAACAGCTTCTGCATTTGCAGCGCCAGTTAACTACACCATAGATGCTGCGCATACGTTTCCACGTTTTTCCTATAACCACTTAGGATTCTCAAACCAACTAAGTCATTTTGATAAAACAACTGGAACCATTGTTTATGACTCTGAAAAGCAAACTGGCTCAGTTGATATCGCAATCGATATGGCCTCTGTAAATACCGGTTCAACAGCTTTTAACGGTCACATCCAGGGCGAGGATTTCCTAGATTCTGCTAAATTCCCACAAGCAATTTTTAAGTCCACCAAAGTAAACTTTGCTGATGGTAAGTTGGTCAGTATTGATGGTAATTTGACAATCAAAGGCGTCACAAAACCAGTAACTTTAACTGTTACTTCATTCCAGGCAATTCCTCATCCAATGCTTAAAAAACCTGCTATTGGTGCAAACGCTTTCACGATCATCAAGAGATCTGAGTTCAATGCTGGCAAATATGCTCCATATGTTGGAGATGAGGTTCGTATTGATATTGCTTTAGAAGCTCAAGCACAATAAGTTAGTTACCATAAGTGATGATGAGTTTTATTGAAATTTAAATCATAATCAAATCGAAATAGATTGGCCCTACATTGCCAATCTATTTCTTTTTATACGGTGGAAATACCTATCTATCCATCTAAAGAGAGGATAAATAACCTGCAACGGATAAAGCTTGTTCGTTGTTGATATTGTGAATAATTTGTTTCATCACTTGTCCTCTTGGGCGATCGTCGGTGTATTTAAATACCATGATTTGCTTATACAAATAACTAGAGTGTTGACCTGCAAGTCTTGGTATCTCACCTACGCCTAGTGCTTGAGGGCCATGACAGCTGCTACAAGCTAATACGCCCTGAGCCGGCAAACCATTATTGAATATAGATTCGCCTTCTTTTAAATTTGCAGACGAGTTTACTTTCCCCTTCATTGGGGGTTGAGAGGAAAAATATTCTGCCAATTGATCGACTTGCAATTGTGTAAGATTAGTAAAGCCCCACATGAACTGAGTGCCGAAGACGTCTCGTCTGGTATGGCCCTTAAAGTCGGTGAGTTGTGCTTTGAGGTAATCAGGCTGTTGTCCGGCTAATTTAGGAAACTGTGCTGATACAGATTGACCGTTTAAGCCGTGGCAATTCGAGCAATCTTGAATTGCTATGTCGATACCCTTGGTTTTTGGGTCGTTTAAATTCCTTCCTTTATCTGTGTTGGGGCTAATGCAGGCAGTTAATAAAAGACTTAGAAAAAGAAATGAAAGTCGTTTTGGAGTGTAGGGTGTAGTAAATGACATGATTACTCCTTTTTAAAATGCAAGCCATGCATATAAATATGCAAAATTATTGTCAGATGCATTCCTGTTATTGCCATCGTAATTGGTCGTTGCGCCCAAATACTGCGTAAACATGTTGTATTGCAAACCTAATCTAAGATTTTGCATTGGTAACCAAAAAACCTCAGGAGTCCAAAGCTTAGAGTTAGGTGAGTTATTCAGGCTCGTGCTGTAACTTGAGGCCTGTGTCGTTGCGTAATTTTGATAAGCACCTATGTCTGAGGATCCGTTTACGCTTCTATAAGAGACATCCGCTCCGTACTCATTTCTAAAGACATACGTAATTTTTGCAAAAAATGAGTTTAAACGGTTTGAGTTGGCATTGGTTCCTGTGTCGTCGTTGATTTTTTCAGTGATATAGCGCAATTGCGCAGTGACAGTATGGGGATCTAAAAGGTATTGATACTGTGCGTCAATCCCTTTATCTTGGTAATGGGTAACCATCCCGTACTGGGGAAGATTAGACCCGTCAAATGGGTAAATGTTGGTGTTCATGGCCATTAGACCGATCATGAAGTTCTGCTCATCCCATTCCTTGGTGTAAGCAACCCTCATATACGGGCTGATACCTTGTGAGTAGGTAAGTGGGCTGTTTGGGTCTCCAAGTTTGTAGCCTTGACTTAGGAATTTCCAAAATCCTGTAGCTGTTTGGTAGCCCGTGAGCTCAAAATATATTGATTTATTCAAAAAAGCATAAGCTCCTAAACCTGCAACTTGACTGGAAAGAGTACCGTCTTCCAACTTTGTTGATACGGGAACGCCGGCAAAAGCGCTTGCAGCTCCAGGCGCACTCAAAAAAGGGTAGGACCAAGCAGGGGCGCTGTTCCAGACATCTTGCACTCCAGGATTATTGTGAACCGTAACACCGAGTATTAAGTCATTTGAGGGTGTTAGAAAACGATTGACATAACGTAGGTCCGTATTGTCCGAGCTGAAGTGACCTCTCCAGTTTCCAGAGTTGTCTTGATGATCGTAAACTGAATAGGTAAACTGTGCAAACCCACCAATGTTATTGGTTAATTTACCTGCGACGAAGACACTACCCACGTCAATAAGTGGTATGTTATTTTGAGAAGCAATACCAGTGCTTGAAATCAAATCAGTATTATTCTTATTTTGTGTTAAATCGGTCACTAACATTGCTGAGAATGGGTTACCTAGAGAGCCTATCGTGTAGCCTGTTAGTTTAAATATACGACCGTAGGGGGTCAACTCTGGAAACTGGCCACCCGCATGACAGGCTACGCAACTTTGTCCTGTTTGCCGGGCAAACGTAGGAAGTGCTTTGGCTTGATTGGATATCCCTAATAGCAAAAGTGCTGAGATTAATGAAATTAATCCCCAGATGGAAAAATACTCTTGGGTACCCTTTAGTCTGGGTTGGACTAGCGATTGAGGTGAAAATTTGCTCATCTACGTCCCCTTGATCATGTTCTAACAAAGATCACATCTTATAAGTTGGGGTATTGAAAAGGTTGATGCAGATCAAAAATAAAATATAAAAATAT
>CAIWAO010000145.1 GCA_903910745.1 uncultured Burkholderiales bacterium | reverse complement strand
AAGTCTTGCGACCCCCTTGCCCAGCCTATCGGCCTGCTGTTGTAAGGCTCACCGGATTAAGCGGCGAGTGCGAAACGTTCGTCGTTTGCAGTTAGTTTTTTTCTGCTGTTTTACGAGGTAACAGAACCTCGACATGCCCTGCAGCGCGTCCGAACCCATGTCGAAACCAATGCAGCCCCTGATTGGCTATTTTACGACTTCGGCAACCATTTGACTAGCTCAAGCGGAGAATATATGTTTATATCCGCCCCCCAATGATCAATATCACCTCGGTCACCAAGGTACCCATACCCTGCAGCAATTGTTTTAACACCGGCAGCTTTACCGGCGACAATATCTCGCTCGTCATCCCCAATATAAACACACTCCTTTGGACTAAATCCCATCCTTCTCATGGCCTCGAAAATTGGTTCAGGATGAGGTTTGGCATGCGGTGTTGTATCGCCAGATATAACCGTCTTGGCCTTTGATAATAAAGGAATTTTGCCAACAATAGGGTTTGTGAAACGCTCACTCTTATTGGTCACGATTCCCCATGCAAGTCCTCTTAAATTCAACTGATCTATTAACTCGCTTACCCCATCAAAGGGAGCAGTATGAACGACCAAGTTATCCTCATAATTGCGAAAAAATGCCTCTCTAAGATCCATAAACTCTGGATGATCTGGGTCCATTTGAAAAGCAATTTTTAGCATCCCTCTTGCCCCCGTTCCGGTGTGGGGTCGGTACAACGAAAGACCCAAAGGAGCAAGTCCTTTGTCGATCCTAAGTTGATCAGCTGCAGCGCCAAGGTCCGGTGCGCTATCGATCAACGTTCCGTCTAAATCGAATAAGACTGCTCTAATGTTACGCAACATTTAATTACTCACTTCATATTTTTAGACTGATTTTTGCAAGGCTAGAAAATAATTAACTTTTGTTCCAGAGCCTAACCAATAACGTTGAGTGATTGGATTAAAGTGCATACCGATTAGATTAACTGCGCTAAGACCTGCCGATTCTGCCAACGACAATAACTCACTAGGGGTTATAAATTTAGCATATTCATGGGTACCCCTTGGCAGCATATTGAGCACATACTCAGCTCCAACGATCGCCATCAAAAAAGACTGCAAGTTTCTATTAATAGTTGAACAAAACACCCACCCACCAGGTTTAACAAGTCTCGCACACGCTGCGACCACAAGCGAAGGGTCTGGGACGTGCTCAAGCATTTCCATACACGTCACAACGTCATAAAATTCTGGTCTTTGCTCTGCCAAGCTCTCCGCTGAGCTCTCCAAATACTCGAGACCTTTGACCTCTGCCTCTAGAGCATGCAATTTAGCAACTTTCAAGGCCTTTTGAGATAAATCTATCCCAGTTACTTGTGCGCCAGTGAGAGCCAATGATTCACTGAGAATTCCACCACCACAACCAATATCGACAATCTTTTTGCCTTCAATGGGTACATGTGATCTTATCCAATCTAGCCTAAGGGGGTTAATTGCGTGAAGTGGTTTAAACTCGCTGTCCTTATCCCACCAACGGTGCGCCAACTGAGAGAATTTTTCAATCTCAGCAGAATCTGCATTTGAAGTTTTATTCATCTGTAAACCAGTAAATTTAAAGTAACTTGCTTACTTTATATGAAAACTAAATATTTTGTTTCCCCAAAAATAAATCCCGCTTAGAGCGGGATTTATTCAGGCCTAAATTAGGCTAGGAGCTGAGTTCAAATTACTTTGAACGTGTTCCAACAACTTCAATCTCAACACGGCGGTTCTTTGAACGACCATCTGCTGTTTTGTTATCAGCAACAGGCTGGCTCTCGCCTTTGCCTTCAGTGTAAACACGGTTTTTCTCGATACCTTTGCTAACCAAATAAGCTTTCACTGCGTCTGCACGACGAACTGAAAGCTTTTGGTTGTAAGCTGCTGATCCCACTGAGTCAGTGTGACCTACTGCAATGATCACTTCCAAA
Organism: uncultured Burkholderiales bacterium; assembly: GCA_903910745.1. GTDB lineage: Bacteria > Pseudomonadota > Gammaproteobacteria > Burkholderiales > Burkholderiaceae_C > Limnohabitans. The sequence goes on along the minus strand of CAIWAO010000145.1, from coordinate 25,356 downwards.
TTAATGGCTTTAATCTTTGCAACTAAATCATCCAACTTTGCTTTGCCTTCTGGCTTTAAGACAGACTTGTCAAAGTCAAAGAAGGCATCTGCAGCGTAGCTTACTTTAGAAGCTGCAGCTGGTTGAGGAGCTGCAGCTGGGGGTGCGACCTTAGCAACTGGAGCGACAACTGGAGGAGCCACTGGTGCAGGCGCAGCCTTTTGAACAACGATAGCACCATCGCAACCAGGGGCTGCAGTAGCTGGAGTCCAAGCAGAGCTTCGGACGCATTCGCCGGAAGAGTTTTTCCAAACTTCTCCACTTGAATTTTTCCAGTTGTTAATGTCTTGTGCGCTAACAGTTGATGCTAGTGCGGATGCGGCAACACAAAGTGCCAAAAGTTTCAAATTCCTCATATATCTCCCTAGAGGCTAAAAAAAGCAGTACTACTGCGAATTGGCGAGACTTCTTATGTATCTCGTACAACTATCATTGTGCCATATCCTGAAAAATTAACTAAATCAGTGTGATTAAGTAATTGACCTAACGTAGGTTTTTTAGGACTATAAAACGGGAAATTACCTAGTACCCTCCTCTCAATATGACTAAAAAGGCCTAAAACGGCTCAAATTGCATAATTTCTTTAGTGTTGCTTGAGCGATACAAGTGAAATAATGTCCGTCTAGCCCTAAAATGGTCGATTTATCCAATCATAGAACGGCTTCCTAAATGACCCAGTTTGCTAAAGAAACTTTGCCCATCAGCTTAGAGGAGGAGATGAGGCGAAGTTATCTCGATTACGCAATGAGCGTAATTGTTGGACGAGCCCTCCCGGATGCGAGAGATGGACTTAAACCAGTACACCGCAGAGTTTTATTTGCGATGCACGAGTTAAACAATGATTGGAACCGTCCGTACAAGAAATCAGCCCGTATTGTTGGGGACGTAATTGGTAAATATCACCCTCACGGTGACAGTGCTGTATACGACACGATAGTCCGCATGGCCCAAGACTTCTCTCTCAGGCATATGTTAGTGGACGGTCAAGGAAATTTTGGATCCGTTGACGGCGACAATGCAGCTGCAATGCGGTATACGGAAATTCGTTTGGCCAAAATCGCTCACGAAATGCTTGCCGATATTGATAAAGAAACTGTAGATTTCGGCCCGAATTACGATGGAAGTGAAAAAGAGCCACTCGTTTTGCCAAGCAAAATACCCAATCTTTTGGTCAATGGGTCCTCCGGAATTGCGGTCGGCATGGCCACCAATATCCCGCCTCACAACCTAAACGAAGTCGTTGACGCCTGTCTTCACTTATTGCGTAACCCAGGCGCAAGTATCGATGAATTGATGGAGATCATCCCCGCACCTGATTTTCCAACCTCTGGAATTATTTATGGTGTTCAGGGCGTTAAGGAAGGCTACAGAACCGGTCGCGGTCGTATTATCATGCGCGCGAAATGTCATTTCGAAGATATTGATAAAGGTCAACGTCAAGCAATTATTGTTGATGAGATTCCGTACCAGGTTAATAAAAAGACACTTTTGGAGAGAATTGCTGAGTTAGTTAATGAGAAAAAGATAGAAGGTATCAGCCACCTCCAAGACGAATCTGACAAATCAGGGATGCGCGTGGTCATTGAACTCAAGCGCGGCGAGGTTCCTGAAGTTGTCCTTAACAACTTATACAAGCTAACACAACTTCAAGACACCTTTGGTATGAATATGGTTGCCCTGCTTGATGGACAACCCAAACTTTGCAACCTAAAAGACTTAATTGACATCTTTTTACAGCACAGACGAGAAGTTGTAACTCGTCGTACCGTCTTCAATCTTAGAAAAGCAAGAGACCGGGGGCACGTCTTAGAGGGTCTGGCAGTTGCATTGGCCAACATTGATGAATTTATTTCTATCATCCGAGCCGCGCCAACCCCCCCTGTTGCTAAGTCAGAGTTGATGAGCAGGAGTTGGGATAGTGGAATCGTAAGAGAAATGTTAACCCGCACTCGAGAAGACGGTGCAACCATTAATGCAAACGATTACAGACCCGATGGACTTCAAAGAGACTGGGGAATGGGACAAGACGGTCTTTACAGACTTAGTGAAACGCAGGCCCAAGAAATCTTGCAAATGCGCTTGCAACGCTTAACTGGTCTTGAGCAAGACAAAATCATCAATGAGTACAAAGAGGTGATGGCAGAGATAGACGACTTGCTCGACATCCTTGCGAAGTCCGAGAGAGTATCAACAATCATTGGGGACGAGCTCGGAGCAGTTAAAGAAGAGTTTGGTCAAACCAAACAAGGAGCCCGTCGCAGTCAAATTGAGATGAACGCTCAAGACCTGGCAACCGAGGATCTAATTACACCAACAGACATGGTGGTCACCCTATCACACTCTGGATATATTAAAAGCCAACCACTCTCAGAATACCGTGCCATCAAACGTGGAGGGCGCGGCAAACAAGCCACAGTCACCAAAGAAGATGATTGGATAGAACAACTCTTTGTTGCCAACACCCACGATTGGCTCCTTTGCTTCTCAAATCGAGGCCGTATGTATTGGCTAAAAGTTTGGGAAGTACCAGCGGGCTCAAGAGGGTCAAGAGGAAGACCTATTGTTAATATGTTCCCACTCGGTGAGGGTGAGAAGATCAATGTAGTTTTAGCACTGACAGGCACCTTCAGAAGCTTCCCCGCCGACAATTATGTTTTCATGGGAACCTCCATGGGGACTGTAAAAAAGACATCTCTAAATGATTTCTCCAATCCCAGAAAAGCCGGCATCATCGCGGTAGATTTAGACGAAGGAGATTTCCTTATCGGTGCTGCACTAACAGACGGTAAGTGCGATGTCATGCTCTTCAGTGACGGCGGTAAGGCAGTTCGCTTTGATGAAAACGATGTTCGTCCAATGGGGCGAAATGCACGGGGCGTCAGAGGCATGATGCTTGATGATGCTCAACACGTAATTGCGATGCTAGTTGCACAAGATGAGGATCAAAGCGTGCTTACAGCAACTGAGAATGGATACGGCAAGCGCACATCAATTGCTGAATACACTCGCCACGGGCGGGGTACAAAAGGCATGATTGCAATACAACAATCTGAGCGAAACGGCAAAGTAGTCGCAGCAACACTGGTACACGCGAAAGATGAGATCATGCTCATCAGTGATAGAGGCGTACTCATCCGGACCAGAGTCTCTGAAATACGTGAGATGGGGCGTGCAACTCAAGGGGTCATTTTGATCGGGCTTGATGAAGGCTCAAAATTAAGTGGTGTCCAAAGGATTGCAGAAAATGACGCACAAAACTCCGAGGAAACAAACGAATTAAGTGCAGACTCTGAAACTGATATTGCACTTGATAACCTTCAAGATGGCTCAAAAGGTACAGACGAAGATTTACCAAAGCCTTAGGGTATTAAAAATAGCAAGATGCGTTGAAAACTCTTAGGCGCATCTTCTCTTTTTAAATCTTTTCCCCCATGCTTTATGTACTATAGATAGCGCTTTTAATTTAAGAAATAAATTTTAGATTGCAAATGACTCGCCCCTTTAACTTCTCCGCTGGTCCAGCCATCATGCCAGAGGAAGTACTGAGAACTGCTGCTGCTGAGATGCTTGATTGGCACGGCTCAGGCATGGGTGTGATGGAGATGAGCCACCGAGGCTCTGAATTCATCTCAATCTATGAAAATGCAGAAAAGGATTTCAGAGACTTACTCAGCGTTCCAAAAGAGTTTAAAGTGCTTTTTCTTCAAGGTGGTGGAATTGGGGAGAATGCCATTGTTCCTCTTAATCTCTCACGAGGCGGGGAAGTAGATTTTGTATTGAGTGGTAGTTGGAGTAAAAAATCTTACAAAGAGGCAGCTAAATATACAAAAACAAATTTAGCAGCATCCAGTGAGCAAGAAGGGTTTACTTACCTGCCTGCGGCGTCGACTTGGCAACTCAGTAACTCAGCGAGTTACTTGCACTTGTGTACTAACGAGACCATACACGGCGTTGAGTGTCACCGACTTCCTGATTTAAAGAGTATGGGTTCCAAATCCGAACTCGTTATAGACTTCTCCTCCCATGTGCTTTCTAGAAAAGTTGATTGGACAAAGGTTGGTTGCGCCTTTGCTGGAGCTCAAAAAAATATTGGCCCTGCAGGTCTAACAATTGTCGTTGTCAGAGAGGATTTAATAGGTCAAGCCTTAGATATATGCCCAAGCGCATTTAACTATAAATTGATTTCAGATGCAGACTCGATGTATAACACGCCTCCTACTTATGCAATATACATAGCAGGTCTGACTCTTCAGTGGTTAAAGAAACAAGAGGAACAAGGACTAAAAGGGTTGGACGCCATTGAGCTGCGCAATAAAACAAAGGCTGATTTGCTCTATAAATACTTGGATCAGTCTGAACTTTATACAAACAAAGTTAACCCGGGCGATCGCTCCCGTATGAACATTCCTTTCTATTTGAAAGATGAAGCTTTAAATGCCGCATTTTTGAGTGGGGCTAAAGATCATGGTCTTCTTCAACTTAAAGGCCATAAATCGGTAGGCGGAATGCGTGCAAGCATCTACAACGCTATGTCAATCAAAGGTGTTCATAACTTGATTGAGTACTTAAAAGAATTTGAAAAATCCCGAAGCTGAACGAATTAAAAAATTTACTTTCTCTGTGTCTTGGCTTTAGCAGCAGTGGAAGTAGCAATATCAATATTAATAGCAATAGCACCCTAAACCTTATCACCTAAGGATATGGATTATTTAGATTGCCAGTTAATTTCCCTACAATGCAGTTGTCTCCCTCAAGTCTAAGGTTTATTAATTTATGGAAACCAGCAAGTCCCCAACTGAAAAGCCTACAAACGGCGAAAACGGCTTGGCGCCTCTTCGCATTCAAATTGACTCGCTTGACCGGCAGATTCTTGAGCTGCTCAATGAAAGAGCAAGAGTTGCGGAAAAAGTGGGGGAGATCAAGCGCGCTGAAGGGTCCCCCTTCTTTCGACCTGACAGAGTTGCACAGGTCATCCAAAAGATGGAACTCTCGAATAAAGGGCCCCTACAAAATAAGCATGTTGCAAGCATTTGGCTAGAAATCACATCGGCTTGCTTGGCACTTGAAGCTCCTCAACGAGTTGCTGTTCTAGGACCAGAGGGAACTTTTTGTGAACAAGCAGCCATTGAATACTTTGGCAGTTCTGCAGAGCTTATCTACTGCTCCAACTTTGATGAAGTCTTTCACGCAACTTCTGCAGGCACAACCCAATTTGGCGTAGTGGGAGTGGAAAACTCCACCGAAGGCGTAGTTGCTCGATCACTTGATTTGTTTCTTCGCTCACCAGTGCACGTCATTGGGGAGGTAAGTTTGCTGATCAGACACAACCTCATGCGTCAAAGTCCCAATTTAGAAGGTATTGAAGTTGTTCTTGCTCACCCTCAAGCCCTAGCTCAATGTCAAGGCTGGTTAAACCAGCATCTACCAAACGCTGAGAGAAGAGCTGTCTCAAGTAATGCCGAGGGCGCAAGACTTGCCTCTACAAATCCAGCTTGGGCAGGTCTAGCTAGCGAACGAGCAGCAGCCCAGTTTGGCTTGCACATTGTGGCTCATGCCATTCAAGATGAAGCATACAACCGAACGCGCTTTTCAATCATCTGCTTGCCCCAAACACTAAATACACCCCCTGCATCCGGCAAGGATTGCACCAGTTTAGTAGTCTCTGTGCCCAACAGACCTGGGGCTGTTCATGACCTTTTGGTCCCCCTGAAAAACAACGGAGTATCGATGACTCGTTTTGAGTCCAGGCCCGCAAAATCCGGTCAATGGGAATATTTCTTTTATATCGATATTCAAGGTCATGTCAGTGAAATGCACGTACAAAAGGCGCTTGAAGATCTAAAAGGACTTTGCGCTTTTTATAAAGTTTTAGGCTCTTACCCAGTTAACGATTAACCTGCAAATTGATGAAGTGTGATATTTCTCAATCCCCCTGCTCACTCAAAAAAAATTAAATCAGTCAGTTGTTTATGTTCAAAAAATTAGGACTCATTGGATGCGGCCTTATGGGGGGCTCTTTTGCTCTTGCACTTAGGCAAGCAAATTTAGTGAGCCGTATCGTTGGCTACGGACATCATGAGAGTACTCTTATCATTGCAAAAGAGTTGGGCGCTATAGATGAAATATCTTTAAACTTAGAGCAAACTGTAAAAGGCGCTGATTTGATCTTGATAGCTATTCCTGTCAACTCAATCGCTAAATGCCTTGAGGAGATAAAAGATTCAATTGAACCCAATGCATTACTAATGGATGTAGGCTCAACAAAATTAGATATTACATCCAAAGCAATTGATTTCTTGGGCTCCAAACTTTCTCAATTTGTCCCGACACATCCCATTGCAGGAAAAGAAGCCTCAGGAATTCAACACGCTAGTGCTGATCTCTTTGTCAATCGCCCTTTGATCATCACTCCACTTCCTCAAACTTCGCATGAACTCATTGAACATGCCAAAGAGATCTGGAGTGCAATCGGATCTAAAGTTCATTTAATGTCAGCAAATGATCATGACAAAGCTTTTGCGGCGGTAAGCCACTTACCTCATTTAATTGCATTCGCTTTTATGAACGGTCTAACTGAACAGCAAGATCACGATAAGTTTTTATCAATTGCTGGCCCTGGTTTCAGAGACTTTTCAAGAATTGCCGCTGGAGACCCAAAGGTTTGGAGTGACATTTTCTTAGCAAACAAGGAAAACTTAATTGAGCAACTCAGTTTGTTCAAGTCATCCCTGCAATTTCTTGAGCAATCAATTGAACGATCGGACTCTCAGACTTTATTTGAATCTATAGAAAAATCTAGACAAAGTCGTGTAAATTGGTCTATCAATGAATAGCCAGTCTAAGATTTTTCGATCAGTCTTGTTCAACAATCGCCCCTAAACATTAATTTATAGCATGTACTCCATTCCCTTTTTGGACATCCCCCCCCTTCAATCTGCTCAAGGGATTGTTCAGTTGCCTGGATCTAAGAGCATCTCGAACCGCGTTTTACTGCTGGCTGCACTAAGTAGGGGAGATACCCTTGTACGGGGGCTACTGAGCTCAGATGACACAGCGGTAATGTTGAGTGCTTTGAAAGAGATGGGATGCAAAGTATCAGAATCTAATGACGGATTAACGATTGCGGGAATTCCTGACTCTTTAGTTTCAAATAGTGCACAAAATCCACTTGATTTATTTCTAGGCAACGCTGGAACTGCAATGCGTCCCTTAACCGCCGCATTAGCCGTTATGGGCGTGAATGCAAAAGTACACGGTGTACCTCGCATGCATGAGCGCCCCATCGGAGATTTAGTGGATGCATTGAGAGCAATCGGGTGTTCTATAGATTACCTGGAAAAAGAAGGATTCCCTCCCCTTCAATTAAATCCCAGAAGTCCCGAGCAAGAACTCGCTTTTGTTGAACTCATAAAAAAACCAATACCCGTTCGAGGGGATGTATCCAGTCAATTTTTGACCGCTCTGCTTTTGGCTCTACCGATGGCTACATCTGGTGATATTTCTATTGAAGTGGTGGGTGATTTAATCTCAAAACCCTACATTGAAATTACCCTCAAAATGATGCAGCAATTTGGGCTAACTGTGCTTAAAAATGGCTTCAAAAGATTTGTTATACCCAAATCAAGCGTTTACACCTCTCCTGGTGAGATACATGTTGAGGCTGATGCTTCCTCTGCAAGTTACTTTATTGCGCTAGGTGCAATTGCTTCAAGCGGTGCAAACGGATCAAGTATCAAAATCGAGGGACTCGGTCCAGACTCGATACAAGGCGACATTAAATTCATATCAGCAGCAAAGGCCATGGGGGCAGAGATTAAAACTGGGCCCAATTGGATAGAGGTTGAAAGAGGTTCTTGGCCACTTAAAGCAATCGAACTAGACTGCAACCATATACCAGACGCTGCAATGACTCTTGCTGTCATGGCTCTATATGCTGATGGACCCAGCACTCTTAAAAATATTGGGAGTTGGAGGGTCAAAGAAACAGACCGAATCCACGCTGTCGCAACAGAATGTCGCAAACTAGGCGCACAAGTGCTTGAAGGACCGGATTGGTTGCAGATATTTCCAGTTAGGGAAGGTTCTTGGAAGGCTGCAAGCATCAACACCTATGATGACCACCGCATGGCGATGTGTTTTTCTCTAGCAGCCTTTAATAGCGATCGCCAAAGAATCAGAATTTTGGATCCCAAATGCGTTGGAAAAACCTACCCTGACTATTTTGAGAGCTTTCTGAACCTTTGCCAAACAAACGCTGAGAGCATCCCAATAATTTGCATAGACGGCCCCTCCGCCTCTGGAAAGGGAACTCTGGCTTCCAAGGTGGCTGAAAATTTAGGCTACCACTATTTAGACTCCGGCGCACTTTATAGATTAAGCGCCTTTGCCGCGCTTCAGCGAGGCATCACACTTGAGCCGCAAAATGAGGCCGCTCTGAGCGAATTGGTTAGAAACTTGGAAATCGAATTCAGAGGTGAGCGCATACTTCTTAACGGAGTAGATATTTCTGAGGATATAAGAACTGAGGAAGCGGGTATAAATGCTTCAAAAATATCGGTTTTAGGAGACGTTAGAACAGCTTTGGTGCAACTTCAGCAAAGTTTTTGTAAGCTCCCGGGCCTAGTTGCGGACGGACGGGACATGGGAACAGTCATTTTTCCAAAATCACCCTTAAAGGTTTTTTTAACCGCCGGCGCAATGGAAAGAGCAAAAAGACGACATAAGCAATTGATTTCAAAAGGAATTCAGGCTAAAATAGAAGACCTTTTTGAAGATTTAGAGGCTCGAGACTTGCGTGACAGCACGCGAAGTGTTGCTCCCCTTAAAGCTGACAACGAGGCTTATCATTTAGACAATTCCAACTTATCCATTGAAGATTCAGTGAAGCAAGTGATGTCTTGGTGGCAAGAAAAGCAAGCGATTTAAGCGGCTCTTGAATCTCAAGGATTTTCCTTGGTCCAATATGCCGCTTATGTTGAATGTGAAATGCGGCCCATATCGCTCCTTTCTGCGCGTCTAGCGCACCGGCGAGATGGATCATTAACTTAACCCCCGCGGGATCAACTCACCCGCACATCACCGCAGAAGAAATACTTTTAATGCACGGCTATGCATCTTTGAATTAGTTGTGTATTGGTATTTATGCCGCGGTTTAGGAAAACTTTTATGTCAGAATCTTTTGCCGACCTATTTGAAGAATCACTAAAGCGCTCAGAAATGCGCACTGGTGAAGTTATCACTGCTGAAGTGGTACGCGTCGAACACAACCACGTTGTGGTCAATGCGGGTCTCAAATCAGAGGCTTATGTCCCAATTGAAGAATTCAAAAACGATCTCGGCGAGATCGAAGTGCAAGCTGGAGACTTTGTCTCTGTAGCGATCAGTAGCGTTGAAAATGGCTACGGCGACACGATCCTGAGTCGCGACACTGCTAAGCGTTTGGCCTCTTGGTTATCGCTAGAAAAAGCTCTGGAATCAGGCGAGTTTGTGAGCGGCACAACAAGTGGCAAAGTCAAAGGTGGATTGACCGTTTTGGTCAACGGTATCCGTGCATTCTTACCTGGCTCACTCATTGACACTCGTCCAATTAAGGATTTGAGCCCCTTTGAGAACAAGACTATGGAATTCAAAGTCATCAAGCTTGACCGTAAGCGCAACAACGTTGTGCTTAGCCGTCGTGCTGTGATTGAGGCCTCCATGGGAGAAGAACGCGCCAAGTTAATGGACACATTAAAAGAAGGCTCAGTAGTTCACGGTGTGGTTAAAAATATCACCGAGTACGGAGCATTTGTGGACTTGGGTGGTATCGATGGATTGCTACACATCACTGATATGGCATGGAGACGCGTTCGTCATCCAAGCGAAGTGGTACAAGCAGGTCAGGAAATCACAGCTAAGATCCTTAAGTTTGACACAGACAAAAACCGTGTTTCACTTGGACTCAAACAAATGGGCGATGATCCTTGGATGGGCGTTGCAAGACGTTATCCTCAGAGCACACGTATGTTTGGTAAGGTTACTAACATTGCGGACTACGGAGCATTTGTTGAACTCGAGCCAGGAATTGAAGGCTTGGTCCACGTCTCTGAGATGGACTGGACAAACAAAAACGTTGCTCCAAGCAAAATCGTTTCTTTAGGCGATGAAGTTGAAGTGATGGTTCTTGAGATTGATGAGGACAAACGCCGTATATCCCTAGGTATGAAGCAGTGCCGTGCTAACCCATGGCAAGAGTTTGCACAAGACACCAAGCGCGGTGACCGTGTTAAAGGCCCAATTAAATCCATCACAGACTTTGGTGTATTTGTTGGACTTGCAGCTGGTATAGACGGATTGGTTCATTTGTCTGATCTTTCATGGAACGAGACAGGCGAAGCCGCTGTGCGCAACTACAAAAAGGGTCAAGAAGTCGAGGCCGTCGTGTTGGCAGTTGATGTTGAGCGCGAGCGTATCTCCCTTGGTATCAAACAACTTGATGCTGATCCCTACACAACCTTTGTGTCAGTGAACGAGAAGGGTCAAATCGTAACCGGCAAGGTTAAGACAGTTGACGCAAAAGGCGCTGAAATTGACTTAGGCAACGATGTATTAGGTTACTTAAGAGTCAGTGAGATTTCTCGCGAGAGAATTGAAGACGCTCGTACAGTGCTCAAAGAAGGTGATGAAGTCACTGCAGTTGTCGTGAACGTTGACAGAAAAACTCGCAACATCCAGCTCTCTATCAAAGCTAAGGACGCTGCTGACCAACAAGAAGCCATGGCATCTTTGAATCAACAGAGTTCACGTGAGAATGCAGGGACCACAAGTCTTGGCGCTCTCTTAAGAGCCAAGTTAGACACACCAGAAGACGAGCAATCTTAATCAGCTTAGATTGACGTTAACAAAATGACTAGAAGCGATTTGGTCGAAGAACTGGCAGCGCAGTTTCCTCAGCTCACCCACAGGGATGCTGAGTTTGCTGTGAAAGCCTTGCTTGACGCGATGAGTGACGCTTTAATGCGTGGTCACCGTATTGAGCTTAGAGGGTTTGGCAGTTTCTCGATCAATCGTCGCCCCCCCAGACTTGGGCGTAATCCTCGGTCGGGTGAGCAAGTTGCTATTCCTGAGAAAAGAGTTCCTCATTTCAAACCCGGTAAAGCGCTGAGGGAATCGGTTGATGAAAAAACTGCAACCTTGACCTTAACCACTTCAAAATGATTCTTTAACACTTTTGGGAAACAAGATTGAAACACACTCTGTGGCTGCTTCGGTGGATTCTGAAGGCAGCCATTTTTTTTACACTCTTCGCCTTCGCACTTAACAACCAACAAGAAGCCAATGTGAACTTCTTCTTTGGACTGAGTTGGCATGGACCACTAGTGTTAATCGTATTGACAGTCTTTACAATAGGGCTTGCAGTCGGCGTTTTGGCTATGGTACCTCGATGGTGGCGAGCTAGGAGCAATACACGGCACTCAAGTACTCATGTATTTGATCAAAAAGAATCTCCCGAATCAACTTCTTCTAAATCTTGATGCGAAAGCATAATCAAAAAAAGAACACGTGAATTTATTACTTCATCCTTCGTTGATACATTTTTTTAAAATCTTGATCAACTCAAAAAACCTAGAGATTCATCATGGCGATTGATTGGGTCTGGTTGTTAATGGGAGCTTGTGCAGTATTTGCACTGGGATGGATTGCCTCGCGGTTTGATTTCTTACAACTCAAATTAGAAAATCAACGTAACCCAAAAGCATATTTCCAAGGCCTAAATTTTTTGCTCAACGAACAGCAAGATCAAGCGATTGATTCATTCATTGAAGCCGTACAACAAGATCCAGATACGTCCGAGTTACACTTTGCTTTGGGAAACCTGTTTAGAAGAAGAGGCGAATTTGAACGCGCAGTTAGAGTTCATCAGCATTTACTTGCTCGCGCCGACCTTTCCTCCAAGGATCGGCACCGAGCGATGTTTGATCTTGCACAGGATTACTTAAGAGCTGGAATCATTGACAGAGCTGAGAACGCTCTAAAAGACTTAGAAGGCACACAAATGGAGGGGCAAGCGATGCTTGCGCTTCTAAATCTTTATGAGCGCTCCAGAGACTGGGAACAAGCAGCACAAATTGCAAGAAGACTGCAAAAACTCGGCGAAGGTGATTTCTCTGCAAGGCTTGCCCATTACTTATGTGAACAAGCGGCGGCATTAGAAGGCATAGATCCAAAAGCTGCTCAGACAATGATTGAGGGGGCTATTGAATATGCACCTAATCATGCACGTGCAAAAATTGCCTTAGCCCAACTACTGCATTTGCAGGGGCTAACACACAAAGCATTTGAAATCATAAAACGTATCTTCATCGAATCCCCTCGGTTTGCAGGTCTTGGCGCACCATTACTTGCTAAGTTTTCCATTGAACTTGAAAAAATTGATGAGGCACTGGAGCTTTTGAACAAAAGTTATCAAAACAAACCACGTCTAGATGTACTGGAAGCCATCATTCATTTAAATGCAAAAAGAAATCCAGATTTAAACCACCTCAATCAAAATACAAACTCATATTCAGCTACTGACTCATTCCCTATTACCAAGGCTACTCAATCCCTTTACGCCGCTCACTTGCAAAGAACACCCTCATTGATTGCCGTCACTCAGTGGTTAAAAGGCGAAACCCTCTCAGACACTGACACCAAAAAATCGGTACTACAAACACTGAGCAAATCCTCTACTCCTCTCAAGCGCTATCGCTGCGCAGCCTGCGGATTTGAAGCATTAACTCATTTCTGGCAGTGTCCAGGTTGTCAATCTTGGGATAGCTATCCTCCTGAAAGAATAGAAGAACTATGAAGCATTTGCCTTTACCCCTATCTTTAGAAAAAATAAAAGCAGCACAAGTACTGGTTGTAGGCGATGTGATGTTAGATCGTTATTGGTACGGCGCAGTTGACCGTATCAGCCCAGAGGCCCCAGTACCTGTGGTTCGCATTACCAAGGAGGAGGACAGACTTGGAGGCTCAGCCAACGTTGCCTTTAACTGCGTAAGCCTAGGTGCAAATGTCAGCTTACTCAGTGTTGTGGGAGACGACGAGGCAAGCCACAAATTAGAAAAATTGGTGGATGCAACCGGCATAAGGCCTTTCTTTGGACGCGATCCACATCTAAAAACCACAATGAAACTTAGAGTCATTGGTCGCCAACAACAACTCATCCGTGTTGATTTTGAGAACATCCCACAACACGATACTCTCGCCTTTCAGACTCAAAAATTCAAAGAATTAATCGGACAACACCAAGCTGTTATCTTCTCAGACTACGGCAAAGGTGGTCTTGCCAAAATTCAGGAAATGATACACCTTGCAAAAGACTACAAAAAACCAGTACTCATCGACCCCAAGGGTAGCGATTATTCAAGGTACAAGGGCGCAAGCGTTATCACACCCAATAAGCAAGAGCTCTCGCAGGTTGTTGGAGAATGGAGGGACGAAGAAGATCTAAAGTCAAAGGCCCATAACCTACGAACAGAGCTTGGGCTTGATGCGCTCTTGTTAACTCGCAGTGAAGAAGGAATGAGCCTCTTTGATGCACAAGGTGAAGTTCATGTGGGCGCTCAAGCACTTGAGGTCTTTGACGTAACAGGGGCAGGAGATACTGTGATTGCCACACTCGCAGTTCTTATGGCAGCGGGATATAGCGTTCGAGAGGCATTACCCTGGGCAAATAAAGCGGGCGGTATCGTTGTGGGTAAATTTGGCACTGCAAGTGTAAGCTTTGAGGAGTTGGCATCATGACCATAGTCGTAACTGGGGCTGCAGGATTTATTGGAAGCAATATTATTAAAGGTCTTAACAGTAGAGGGATCACCGAAATCATTGCTGTAGATGATTTAACAGACGGGGATAAATTTATTAACTTAGCTGATCTAAAAATCATAGACTATGTAGATCACAATGATTTTTATGATCTTTTTGCCGCAGGTGCATACGGCAAAATAGAGGCAGTATTTCATGAAGGCGCTTGTAGTGACACCATGGAGACAGATGGTCGCTATATGATGGACAACAATTTCTCTACGACTTGTAGCATACAAAAAAGTTGTCAACTACAAAATACAAGACTTATTTATGCCTCATCGGCTGCAACTTATGGAGGCTCAAGTGTTTTTAAAGAAACCCCAGAGTTCGAGCACCCCCTAAACGTTTATGGTTACTCCAAACTCCTGTTTGATCAACGCATGAGAGCAATGTACGGCAATCAGTTTGAGCACTCACCCAATCAATTGGTTGGATTTAGATACTTCAACGTTTACGGACCTAGGGAACAACACAAAGGACGAATGGCAAGCGTTGCGTATCATCAAAATAACCAATTCAAAGAGCAAGGTAGGGTAAAACTCTTTGGCGCTTACGCAGGCTACGAGGCTGGTGAGCAAATGAGAGACTTCGTTTATGTAGATGACGTGGTGGACGTAAATCTGTGGTTTTTTGATCACCCTGATAAATCAGGAATTTTCAACCTAGGATCTGGGCGCGCACAGCCCTTTAATGATGTTGCTTTGGCAGTTATTAACGCACACCGCTCATTAAAACAAACTCATGTAAATGCGGGTAACAAAGGCTATAAAGACAAAACAGAGTCCTCCCCTTTAAGCCTTGATGAAGCTGTGGATCTCAAACTAATTGAGTATATTGATTTTCCGCAGGCCCTTGTTGGCAAATACCAGTGCTATACACAAGCGGATTTGAGTTCCCTAAGAGCAGCGGGCTGTAAGCACAACTTTCATTCAGTTGAAAAGGGTGTGACCGCCTATATGCACTCCTTACAAGTCAAGAAGTCTTAAGCATTTCATATGTTTCAAGTCGTTGTAATCTGTATCTTCGCTTGCCTAGGTGCTTTGGTCAGGTGGCAACTGAGTGTATTGTTCAATACTCTGGGGCCAATGCCACTTGGTACACTTGCTTGTAACTTAATTGGTGGCTATTTGGTAGGAGTTTGTGTAGGAGTTTTTAATACCTTACCCCAAATAGACCCAATTTGGCGACTTGCTTTGGTGACTGGATTTATGGGATCATTGACTACTTTTTCCTCATTTAGTGCTGAGGTGGTTGCCATGGTTAACAGTGCCAAATGGTTTCTCGCCTTAGCTACCATTGGTGCACATTTGTTTGGTTCACTTGTGCTGACATTTTTGGGCATTAAAAGTGCTACAACTTTGATTTCACAATTGAACCCTTAATTTAAAATTTTCTATTTTTACAAATTAAAAATTTAAAAAACATTAAATCGCTCTTTATAAACTCAGGAATTAAAAATGCACGGATGGCTAAAATTCTCAAACGCTATTGATTGGATCAGTGAGCACTTGGGTACGCTTGCGGCTTGGACTGTTCTATTTGCTGCAGTCATTTCAGCAGGTAATGCTTTTGTTCGCTACGGCATGGACTTTAGCTCTAATGGCTGGCTAGAGATTCAGTGGTATCTCTTTGCCGCAACTGTAATGCTGGGAGCACCTATGGTTTTAAAAAGAAATGAGCATGTTCGTGTTGATCTAATCTACGGATCAATTTCTTCTAAGATACAAGTCTATATTGACCTCTTTGGCCTGGTTATTTTGTTACTCCCTGTCATGGCTTTCATGGCTTGGCTGAGCTTCCCCCTGTTTCTTAAAATGTTCATCTCTGGGGAGGTATCCAGCAACGCAGGAGGCCTTGTAAGGTGGCCCGCAATGATGCTTTTGCCATTTGGCTTTTTTTGGGTCTTCTTGCAAGGCCTAAGCGAGATCATCAAACGCCTTGCGCATTTGAAGGGTTTAATCGTAATGGATACGCACTACGAAAAACCTGTTCAGTAAAGAATTTGATTTCAACGTAATTTCCCCTTTTCAAATAAAAACTTTAGGATATCTTGATGTTTCAAATGGAGAATTTTCCACCCTATATGTTTGGTGGCCTCATCCTAATGATGTTGATCGGATTCCCGGTTGCCTTCTCTCTCGCCTCCCTGGGTCTTGCCTGCGGTTTCTTTGCCATTCAAATGGGTTGGTTCCCAAGCGGTTTCATGGCCAATTTACCGTTGAATGTTTTTGGGATTTTGGCCAATGATCTGTTATTGGCCATTCCTTTTTTCACATTCATGGGGGCTATTTTAGAGAAGTGCGGTCTTGCTGAGGATATGCTTGACTCGATGGGCCAACTCTTTGGTCCAGTTCGAGGTGGGCTGGGTTATTCAGTGATTATTGTGGGCTTCATTTTGGGTGCCATTACAGGGACTGTTGCAGGTCAAGTGATTGCAATGGCACTTATCTCGTTGCCCGTCATGATTAGGTACGGCTACAACATGAGATATGCAACGGGCGTGCTTGCAGCGTCAGGCACGATCACTCAGTTGGTTCCTCCCTCACTGGTTCTCATTGTCATGGCCGATCAACTCGGTCGCTCAGTTGGAGATATGTACAAAGGAGCTTGGGGTCCATCCATACTTCAGGTACTGATTTTTGTTCTCTACACCTTTTTCCTTGGTGTCTTTAAGCCAAGTCATGTACCAGGAGTACCTGCATCTGCGAGAACACTACAAGGTTGGAGGCTTTGGCTAAAGTGTTTAAGAGGAATTATTCCCTCTGCACTTTTGATTTTTGCTGTTCTTGGCTCTATGGGCGGATTGCCTGGTATGGACTCTGCTATTGCAACCCCTACAGAGGCCGGTGCCATGGGATGCATGGGCGCTTTGTTCTTAGCCATCATTCACGGTCGACTCTCAAAGTCCCTAATTTGGGAAGCAATGCACAGTACCATGCGGTTAACTGCGATGGTGGTGTTTATTTTGATAGGCTCTCGGGTGTTTTCAATGGTTTTCCAAGGCGTCGAGGGTGGACGCTGGGTCGAAGACATGCTCTCCAACCTTCCTGGAGGGCAAATTGGCTTCCTAATCGTCGTCAATATATTTATTTTCTTTTTGGCGTTTTTCCTAGACTTCTTTGAGATTGCATTTATTATTCTGCCCCTCCTTGGTCCCGTTGCCAATAAATTAGGCATTGATCTGATATGGTTCGGGGTCCTACTTTGTGTCAATATGCAAACTAGCTTCATGCACCCACCATTTGGTTTCGCGCTCTTTTACTTGCGAGGCATTGCGGATACGCTTTTCAAGGAGGCTCGTATCCCAAGACCCGTGCTCTCAAGAGATATTTATCTTGGTGCGCTACCATGGGTTTTAATGCAATTGCTGCTGGTTGTAATTGTTATCTTTGTTCCTGAAACAGTGACTGTGTTTCTAACGAAAGAGGCAACGATTGATTTAGATAGTGTCAAAATAGAAATGCCACACTCGAATGATGATTCAAATTCTATAAATGAATCTGCCCTAACGCCCGAACAAGAAAAAGCCAGGGCAGAGGAAGAACAAAAACGTATCAACGATATGTTCAATCGAAATAAATAAGTCTTCGCTTAAAAAGTTAGCCATAAAGAAGCTCCGAATCCAGAAACTTATGCAAGGCAACTGGAGGTCGGAGCAGCGATCTAAAAAAAGATTAAAAACAATCAAAGCAAAAGGAGTCTGGATTATCAGACTCCTTTAATTGCTTATAGGGTTGCTTTATTACAGTTTTTGAGCTTGCATGAAATGGTCAAAAGTGGCTTCAGCAAAGCTAAACCAGAGATTCTCGTCTGCCCTAAACTTTCTGTAGTCTGGGTAAATCTTCTTCCAGTTTTCGTTTTTATCGTTCAACTCTTCGTAGTATTTCTCAGAAGCTGCAAAAGCGGCATTTAAGATATCTTTGGGAAACTCTTTTAACTTAGTGCCTGTTGCGTTAAGCTGCTTTAATGCAATCGGATTTCTAGCATCGTATTTGGCTTGAACATCAGAATGAGCTACTGCACAAGCGGCCTCTAAAATCGCTTTATTCTCTGGAGACAATGAGTCGTACGCTTTGTTGTTCACAAATAAATCGATCTGTGCACCACCTTCAAACCATCCTGGATAGTAGTAGTTTGGAGCTACTTTACTGAGACCTAGTTTTAAATCGTCATAAGGTCCCACAAATTCAGCAGCGTCAATGGTGCCTTTCTCTAGGGCGGAGTAGATGTCACCTGCAGGAATATTTTGTGCAATTCCTCCAATACGTTCAATAATTCTCCCCCCAAAGCCTCCAATTCTGAACTTCAGTCCCTTGATATCAGCAACTGATTTGATCTCTTTGCGAAACCATCCACCCATTTGAGAGCCTGTGTTTCCGGCTAAGAAATTGATAATGTTGTACTTTGCATAAAACTCCCTCATCAACTTCATTCCATTGCCCTCAATCATCCATGCGGTCGTTTGTCGACTATTTAAACCGAAAGGAATTGCACATCCAAGAGCAAAAGTCTCATCCTTACCAAAGAAGTAATATGGCGCAGTGTGTGCGCACTCTATGGAGCCTTGTTGTACACCGTCGACTACACCAAATGCAGGCATCAACTCACCCGCAGCATGTGTTGATATCTCAAATTTACCGCCTGACATTGCTTTGACGTTCTTAGCGATTGTCTCTGCCCCGCCAAATAAAGTGTCCAAAGATTTAGGGAAGCTTGATGCCATCCTCCAACGGACAGCGGTTTGAGCGTAAACCGCAGGTGCAGCAGCTGCAGCCAAAATTCCAGCAATACCAGCATGTTTTATAAGCGAACGACGTTCCATAACAAAATCCCCAATTTATAGTATTAAGAAATTTTGATTTTAATCAGAATTGACACACCCCAAATAGGGAACAACCCAAGAAAAAACCTAAACTTCAAGTATTAACCCCAGATTGAAGTGTTATTGACGAACTAAAGATCTGAGCCACCAACAATAATCCTACAATTGGGGTATGGCTGAAAATGTAGAAATTTGTATTCGTGGGGGGGGAATCGTAGGTTATACCCTCGCGCTGTTGCTTGCCCGCTTAAACCTTAGGGTGGGTCTGGTCAAAGAATCGGACAATACTAAAAGCTCTGGACAAGTTGTAAAAAAAGATATCAGGGCTTATGCACTCAATCAGCAGTCCAAGACCTTACTGGAGTCTATAAACGCTTGGCCCGGCTCTGAAAATGTAACACCCGTTCACAAAATGGTGGTTCATGCTGATCAAAATGGCCTCGTTCAATTTGATGGCTATGACTCATCCAATACTAAGAAGTCATCCAGTCTTAGTCCTTTAAGCTGGATTGTTGATGTCCAATCAATTGAAGAAAAGCTCTCAGACACGCTTAATCAAAGTAAAGTTGTGGTTCTGAATCAATCGGATGAGAAGCGTTCACAAAACATCGTCTCATTTAATGCCCCACTCACTGTGATTTGTGAGGGTAATAAAAGTGTTTCAAAAAATCAGCTCAATACACAGACTATCAAAACCCCTTACTATCAAAACGCTATGGCAGCTCGTGTGAGGGTATCACAGCCCAACCAGGGTATTGCATATCAGTGGTTCAACTCTTTAGCTGCGAATAGTAATGACTTTGAAGTACTAGCCCTTTTGCCCTTAGGAGGGGAGCAATCTAATGAATTCGCAGTCGTATGGTCCGCACCCGAGAGGTGGATCTCCAAGCTAAAAGAGATGCCTGAAGCTGAGTTTACAGATTCTTTATCGCAAAGTACCCGTGGACTTTTTAAAGATATAACACTTTATAGTCCTCGCCAATCTTGGCCCCTAACATTTAGCAAAACGACTCAATGGAGTGGCGCCTTCAACCCAAAACAAAGTTGGGTTGTTAGCGGAGATAGTGCTCACACTGTTCACCCACTAGCTGGGATGGGTCTAAACTTGGGGCTTGGGGATGCAGCATCGCTTTATGAGTTTCTTTTGGAGCGTGAACTTCACTCGTCTTGGCGACCTTTGAATGATTTGCGTCTTCTTGAATCGTATTCAAGACAGAGAAAACTCTCCATTTTAGGTCCGACAACTTTTATTGATGGCATTCAAAGGCTCTTTGCCAGCGATTACTCAATTGCAAGTGTGATTAGAAACCAAGGATTTAATGCTTTTAATAACATTAATCCACTAAAACATTGGGCAATGAAAGAGGCGATGAAAACCGCAACCTAAAAACAAGCAAACTCAGCAAATAAAATCACAAATATACGAAAATGAAATACGCCTCTCTATCTTTCACTTTTCAATCTACTTTTTACTTCACTCATAAAGCTATTCAGCCCAAAAAAATGATCCGCAAAATCTACCTATTAACTGTTTTTCTTTTCTCACTCCTTACTCAACTCACCTATGCTGACACGGTAGAAAATACGATTCGCAAAAATCTCACAGAACGCCTCCCACAGCTGCCTCGTATCGATGAAGTTATCAAAACACCGATGAACGGTCTTTATGAGGTTAGGCTAGATGAAACCGAAATTTATTACACCGACTCAGAAGGTAATTATTTAATTCAGGGAAATTTAATTGATACTAAAACAAGAAAAAATCTAACTGAGGAAAGAACCGATAAATTACTCTCTATAGCTTTTGACTCTCTTCCCTTAAAGGATTCATTCACTATTGTCAGGGGAAATGGCAAAAGGAAAATTGCCGTATTTGAAGATCCTAATTGCGGTTATTGCAAACGTTTTGAAAGAGATCTGCAAAAGATTGACAACATTACTGTGTACTTATTTTTGTATCCCATTCTTAGTGCTGACTCTAGCGATAAAGCCAAAAACATTTGGTGCGCAAAAGACAAATCTAAAATTTGGCAAGACTGGATGGTTAAAGGTCAAATACCTAGCACTCTTCAATGCGAGAGCTCTGCTCTTCAAAGAAATCTAGAATACGGCAAGAAGCACAAAATCAACGGTACTCCAACAATTTTATTGGCAGATGGCACAAGAGTGCCAGGAGCTATAGAGGCCAAAGAGCTTGAGAAGCTTTTGCTAGATATCAAATAATCTATTCCACTACAAATACTCTACATGAGAGGCACCGCGATTGAAAAATAAGGTCTTCATTTTGGGGTACGGCGGACTTGTACCGTTTATATTCTTTACGATCTGTATTTGGATAGTCAATCCCGATCTACAACCCTACGTGGCTTTGGCTTTGACAGGTTATGCATCATCTATCATCTCGTTTCTTGGCGGCATTCACTGGGGCATTGGTTTCAAACAAGATATTGAACATAGGCAGTTTCACTTCATTTGGGGCGTTATCCCTTCACTGGCCGCTTGGATTTTTGTCATCATGCCCGCTTATGCAGCCCTGCCCTTGCAGGCGGTAATGTTGATCATCTGCTACTTAGTGGATAGAAAAACATGGCCCCTTGTTGAGATGCAAGAATGGCTAAGACTAAGACTGATATTGACTGTAGTTGCGTCACTGAGTTGCTTGGTTGCAGCAGGCGCTGCGTAAATAAATAGTTACTCGGAGTTTTTGAGCCCATCAGTCCGAAGTTTCTTGCAGGTGTGATTTTTTAATGCAAACTTAAATTTAAATTACCTCTTCATGGATAGATCCAAAACCAAAAAAATGAATAAACTTGCAAACACAACCTCACAAATAAGATATGAGGTTATAAATGCAAATCTTAACTCCCACACATACTCTGTCGTATGTCACATTGAGCGTCCCAACAAAGATCAAATCATTCACTTTCCTCAGTGGATAGTTGGTAGTTATATGATCCGTGATTTTTCTAAAAATTTACAAAATCTTCAGGCAACTCAAAATAAAAAATCGATAACTTTTACTCAACTTAGTAAATCGAGTTGGAGACTCCACTGCATGCAAGGCCATGCATTAAGCTTTACCTACAAAATTTATGCTCATGATGCATCAGTTCGAGGAGCCTGGTTAGATGAGTCAAGAGCGTTTTTTAATGGGACAAGTCTGTTTTTTGAAATTGATGGTCACTTTGATTCCGAATATTTGCTGAGTTTAAATTCCATGCTCTTGGAGCCTTCGAACGACCAGTTCACTGACGAATGGAGAGTTTTCACCCAGCTAGATCCGGTAAAAGTTAACAAAGATGGATGGGGTCTTTACAAAGCGCCATCCTTTCAAACATTAGCAGATTCGCCGGTTTTAATCGGTGCACCTTGGGTGGGTGAATTTAATGTACGCAATATTCCTCACAGATTTGTTATCACAGGTACTCCCCCCTCGTTTGATGGCAACAAACTGCTCACAGACAGTCAAAAGATTTGTGAAACAGTAATTGATTTTTGGCATCCAAATAACAAACCGGTCATAGATAACTATTTATTTATTCTGAATGCATCCCAAGACGGTTACGGGGGACTAGAGCACAAAAATTCTACAGTTCTCCAGTGCAAACGAGCAGACCTCCCCAATACTCATAAAAGCGATCTAAGTGAGGGCTACATTGGTCTTCTAGGGCTCATCTCCCATGAATACTTTCACACCTGGAACGTAAAACGTTTGAGACCTACAGAGTTTGCTCACTACAGGTTCGATACTGAGAATTACACTGAGTTACTTTGGCTCTTTGAGGGTTTCACCAGTTATTACGACGATCTTTTATTACGCAGATCCGGTCTCATCAACGACCAACAGTATTTAAAATTAGTAAATAAGAACATACAGCAAGTATTGCAAACACCTGGACGATTTGTGCAATCCGTTGCTCAGTCCAGTTTTGATGCTTGGGTTAAGTATTACAAACCAGATGAGAACACTCCAAACTCAACCGTTAGTTACTACTCAAAAGGAGCGTTAATTGCTCTTTGCTTTGATTTAAAACTGCGGAGTTTTAAATCTAGTCTTGACGATGTGATGCGCGAGCTTTTTAAGAGGTCCGAAGGTGGTCCGATTGGAGAGCATGAATTTGCTCAAGTATTGAACGAGCTCAATGGATACTCTTGGAAGAGAGAAATCAAGAATTGGGTCCATGGAATCACGGATCCTCCATTTGAAGAGCTACTGCGGGAAAACGGTATACAAGTGCTCAAAGCACCTGATCCTCTGCAACTTCAACTTGGCATTAGAACCGATGATTCGAAATCAAATGTCCATATTAAACATGTACTCAACAAAGGTGTCGCTCAAAGAAGTGGTTTTGCGCCTGGTGATGAATGGATTGGAATTGAGGTGTCGGATACTTTTAGACACCTTAAGAAATCTAGAAAATCTAATCAATTTCAATCTAAATCATGGAGGTTAAGTAAACTCGATGATCTTTGGCTATTACTTGGAGAAACCAAAAAATTTGTAGCTCTTGTAGGCAGAGACCAAAGAATAATTCGACTCCCAATTGATTTTGATATAGACAAGGTCAACTCAAATGAGTCCAATTGCACGCTATCGATAAAGAATGGTGAAAAAGCTACCAAGTGGCTCTTGAATCTTTAAGAATTCAGGAGATCAACGGAGATAGATTTACATAAATAGCTACAGCACTTATTGAGTCAATGAGCAATAACTGCCAGTAATTCAATCTGCCAACGATCAACGCTCCAAGAGCCCAACACATTAACACCAATGAAGCAATAATAGGCAACGCTACTAAGTAGGCGATCTCCTCCTCAGTAGATAGGAAAAGTATCGTCAACAAAGCGATAGTGAAAAACTGAGCCAAGCAAGCCTTTACTTTCCTATTTCCTAAAGTTGCAGTATTTTCACAAATAACGCCTTTAGTTGTTGAACTTGCCAAACGAGTGACTTCATTTGGCTCTCGTTGTAGATCGGTCCACCCAGGGGGCATAAATAGAGCTCTAAATTTATTAATACACCCCGTGCTTTGCTTAACCGATTGATAAATGCTCACATATTCACTAAGAATGCTCCAAACTGGATCGACACTTTCAAAGGGTTTTTTCGTCCCGTACACACAAGCTTCCACTTCTGGCTCATAGGTACCAAACATTCGGTCCCAAACCATCAGAAATCCACCATAGTTTTTATCTATATATTGCGGATTTGTTGCATGATGGACTCTGTGATTGGCTGGAGAATTAAAGAGTGCGTCGAACCAACCAAGTTTCGGAATATGTTCTGTATGAATCCAAAATTGGTAAAATAGAACAACCAACACAGTCAGCAGCAACTGTTGTGGTGGCAAGCCGATTAAGGCTAATGGCAGATAAAAGACAAAACCTAATATCGGCTCTGTGCTCACTTGCCTAAGGGCTACTGAGAGGTTGTAATGTTTACTTTGGTGATGCACGACATGGGATGCCCAAAAAATGGCAATCTCGTGCTCCGCTCTGTGTAGCCAATAATCACAAAAGTCAAAAATCACAAGTCCCAGAGCGATACCTTGCCATGAAAACCAAAATGTATTTTGGTAGTCTTGCCAAACAAGGTGATAGACAATTGAGTATATGCCAATATGAAAAAAGTGATTTACAAACTGCGAGAGCCTACTGATGAGTCCTTGCATCAGATTAGAGAAGGTATCTGACAATGAGTAAGTATTTTTCTTCTTCAACAACCCGTAAGTAAACTCTACAACCATCAATGTAGTGAATATTGGAATAATAAAAATAACCAGTTGTTCCATGTCAAGATTTTAGGACAAACAACTTTAATAGTTTATTGAAAAGAAATTGACCATAAGACCCGAGCAGGCAATCCAACCAACTGTTATCAGGAGGCTATATTTTTAGCGGCAAGCCAGTGACATTTAATTGTTTCAAGCCCCATGATCTATTTTTCGAATGGTCTGTTGTAACTAAAAGAGTTTTTGTTAAATTGTTGAATACTGATGTAACAGTCTTTGTTTAGATCACCCAGTAAACGATTAAAAGCCGCAAATGCCTCCTTAATGAACAAAGCTTTTTCCTCATCGTTAACGATTTCAGACATTGCTACATTCAAAATCAAGCAACTATTATCTTGCTCAGAAAGAGGCTCATCTGCGATGACCCAAGTATCTCTGTCCAAGTATTCAACCACGACAACCGTGAACTCCTTACGTCCCTTTAAATACTTTAGATTTAGTTCAAGCAGAGTCGATGAAATACTTGCAGTCGTTTGATGAGACTTCTTCCCACTGACTTTTACGTTGAATATTGCCATAACTCTTACCTTAAACAAAATTAGGGTTGTAACTCCCAGAACGTTATCTTAACTGCGCAAACTTCATGTAGCCTAACTATTAACTATTAAATACACATGACATGATCTGGAGTATTTTTCATTTAAGCACTTTTAAGGTGCATAAAAAATAATTAGTACTTATTAAGTATTTTTTAAATCGCACCAACCCAGTGCAATTCTGCCGTATTTGTGCAAGAAATCTAATTATTGAGGTCTATACATATTAGAAAATGATATAAACACTTGAATTTTCAGAATTATCACCAAAATAAGGCATTTCAGAGTGTCAAATATCGGCATACATTCTGCTAAAGTCAAAGTGGAATCTTTT
>CAIWAO010000144.1 GCA_903910745.1 uncultured Burkholderiales bacterium | reverse complement strand
ATAGAAAAATCCCTAAAAATTTTAAAATCTAAAAGTAGTATCGTCTCACTTATCGGCCCACCAGATGCTGCGTTTGCGCGCGCCAGAGGCATGAATTTCTTTGTGAAGTTTGTGTTTGGTTTGATCAGCGGCAAGATCATTCGACTAGCTAGGAAGCGTGGTGTTGAGTATTCATTTATGTTCGTGCATCCTGATGGCCGCCAACTTGCTGAGATCGGCAAGCTTATAGAGGCGGGACACATCGTTCCAGTACTCGATAAGGTATTTCCCTTCGATCAAGCAAAGGAAGCACTGGCCTATCTTGAAGAGGGTCGAGCCAAGGGTAAAGTGGTGGTAAAGATTAATTGATAGCCCCAAAATAAAAACATCTTTTTATCGATTATTAAAGTCATTGGCCGCTTAGGGCCGAATTATACATTTTCTAAAGACTGCTTTAAGAAGGGATAAAAATAAATTGAATTAGAGTTTATTCGAAAATTGCCTGCAATCTAGCCAGAGCATCATCAATTACTACTTGAGGGGCATGCTCAATTTTTTTTGCTCCGCGCATAGCTAGATCAACCGAACGTATCATATTTACTAATACAACGCCCTGAGTTTCCATACCTGTTCCGGTAAGTGATATTGCAAATCCAGCGTAGCGAGAAAAGTCTCCTCCCTGAGTAATAGGGGCGATAATTGCTGTACCTAGTAAATTCATTTCGGCAGTTGATAATACTAGGGCTGGACGAAATTCTCCTTGAGTCTCTCGACCTACAGTTGGATTTAAGCAGACTCGCACTACATCGCCACGTTCAAACCTTGCCATTAAAGAATCTCTTCTCCGACAGGTGACATGTTTTCCCATGAGCTAATATCAGCTGGAGTTGAAGCACTCTTATCACATTTGGCCAAAAGATCGGCCAACTTATACTTTGGTTTTGCAACACGAAATGCGTCCATGTCTACCTCAACAGAATCACCAATGGCTGCGCCAATTTGGGTCAACATTTTGGCAGGCAATCTAATTGCAGCACTGTTTCCCCACTTCTGAATATTTAGCTTCATACTTATATACTCCTTTATATGTATATCCATTGTATCTACTGGTAATTGGCAAATCAAGTGGTTATTTAGTTAATATAGATACGAAAATTCAAGTTATCAAAATAAATTTCCAGAATGAAAGCGGAAATAAATTTATAGCGAAGGTCCCTTATGGGCGGGGAATCCAAAAATTCAAAGTCTGCTTTCATGAAGCTTAGATGCAAACGATACATTTTGATAAAGTTGACCTATAACAACCTGTTAGTTTTTTAAAAACCATCATGTTTGACCATTTGAAAACGCATACAGATAGGATTCGGAGTACTAATCAAATGTTTGTATAGTCTCACTATAAGGTTCAAACTTTAATGTAGGCACCAACACTGAATTACCATCAACCGTGATGCCCTTTATATTCAGTAGATACTGTTGGTCAGGATTGCAAGTTTGATCAAATTCAAAAGATAACAAATAAGCACTTCTTGTAAAGTAATCACTTGCCTGAGAAAGGGTAAGCCACTTACCGTTGACATTGTATTTCAACACTCCATCAACAGTAGTCCCTTGAGGCGTGTCCAAGAACTTCCTAGTCTCTACCCGGGGTTGTACTGTAGAAGTCCCACCATTTGAATTGAGTGTGCCGCTTACTTGATCTACGCCTAAAGCAACGTCATGTCCCCGAATATAAACTTGAAAAATCAACCTGGAAGAATCCCCTCTCACCCCCCCTACTGGACCATGAGCACAAGCAACGCCGTAGGTTAAATGATCATATTCGTAAAAACCTTTTAGTGGACTTGTAAAGCAGAAGTCTACTTTATTATTAATACTGAACGCTATGTGGCTCCGAGTGCCACGAATCGAATTGCTGCAACTAATACTTGAAGGGTCGATTGTAGTTAACTGCGTGCCATATATAGGCTGTGGGGAAGGATAAGTAAAAACTGAACAACCTTGAATTGAGATGACCAAGGTAGATAGAAATGTCAGTGCCATCAATCTAAATAACGTCATATGATATCCCTTTCAACCTTGCGTCATAGTCCACTATATTATGGATTAGGCCCATGGCAGGCTGATATTCCCAAGATAAATTAAACATCATGACCGTTTTTAGGGAAGTAAAAAACGTTTTAAAAAAGCTCAAGTATTAAATTACATTTAATTCAACAAATAATATATAGCACTAAATCAAAATGGCCGTCAGCTTTGGGCCGTATTATTTTATATGTAATAACTGCTTTTAGGTTTCGTAATAGCCGACTTTCTCTTACATGGATTCCGGCCCAAAGCGGCCAGTTACTCAGTTGGTAATTTCCAACATCAAAGAACTTTGATTTTAATTAAGCCAAACTTATTTCATTCATATTAGCGTAAAGTAAGCTATTCCATAGAGGCCACTTTTTTTAATTTTTCGCTAATAAACT
>CAIWAO010000143.1 GCA_903910745.1 uncultured Burkholderiales bacterium | reverse complement strand
CGCACCGCTTAGCGTACTCGTATTTACTGTGGCTGAACTGCTTATCGCGTCACCTGCGAGTGCATTGCTAAAGCTAACAGCTCCTGGACTTAGATTTGATCCATAAGTTGAATTGCCCGCAGCAACCGAACCCGCCAATGTTAAGGTATTTATAGCGTAATTAGAAGCAGATGTCACGCTGGAAGAAGTATAGTTACTAGCATCGGCCCCGCTAAGCGCACCTGAGGTTTGCGTGTAAGTACCCACAATTGGCTTACCCGCACCGCTTAGCGTACTCGTATTTACTGTTGCTGTACTGCTTATCAAGTCACCTACGAGTGCATTGCTAAAGCTAACTGCACCGGGGTTAAGACTTGATCCATAAGTTGAACTGCTTGCAGCAATCGATCCCGCGAGTGTCAACGGAGTGATTGTGTAATTAGCTGTAGATGTTGTGTAAGGGGTAAGCGAATAGTTGGAAGCATCATGACCGCTTAAGTTGCCTGTCGACTGAAAATAACTGCCAACTCTTAGGTGATTGCTAGTACTGTAAACGGGGCTAACAAAAGTAGCTGTACTCATAGCTACATCTGAGCCTAATAGTCCAGTCAATGTAACAACCCCGGAGGATTGAGGGCTACCATAAGTAGAGTTAACAGAAGCAATGGAAGCAGTAATAGCTAAAGGCCTAACTGTGTAATTGGCTGTAGGAGTTGTATAACTTGTTAAAGTGTAGTTATTGGCTTGGGGCCCTGATAAGCTACTTGCAGTTTGATAATAACTTCCTGCATTTAAATGATTACTGGTACTGTAGGTTGGACTGACTAAGGACGCTGCACTAGAAACAGAATCTGAACCTAAGACCCCACTAAAATTTACCGATCCTGGTGAGAAGCTTGAACCGTAATTAGATTGACCAGCTGCGATTGATGACACCGTAATTGACGCTGGATTTACAGTGTTTGTAGATGCAACATATGAAAATTGATAATTACTTGCTAAACCTGAAGTTAATGATGCCCCATTAGGTATTACCGAGTAATGCCCAGCTTGAGCGATTCCAGTTGAACTCGTAGTTTGAGAAACTGATGATATTGAATCCGAGCCGACAAGCGCCGTATTGGTAAAAAGGGTATTACTAGCCAGTTGCGAGTAATTAGTCGAAGCATCGTAGGTGGAGACGAGCGAGGTATTAGAAATCGTGATTGGTTTTGGAGAAACGACCAAGGATGCATTGTTAATGACTGGAGTGTTGTAATTTGTAAGTGCTGAACCGCTAAGATTAACTGAAATATTAGAAGCATACGTACCGGCATTGACTCCTGACGCAACTCCTGAAATAGATATCAATCCAGAATCAACGCTTGCTAGATTAGAGGTGGTATAACTCCCCGTGTAAGCCGACCCTTTGTAAATATTACCACTCAAACTAGGAACTGCAGAGACAACTAAATTTGCAGGATTCAACCTAACAGAATTGGTTGATGTAGTATTTGGTGAAGCGTTATAGCCGTTAGTAATTAGATAGTTACTTGGATTAAAAGACCCAGAATTTGATAATATTGAAGCAACATAGTTATTTGGACTTGCCACGTTTGCATCATTAATTAAAACAGATGTAGGTATTAGTGTTTCACTGTTGACCAAACCTGTGATTGAATAGGAAGTTGGAGTAATGGTCGTTGAACCTGAATAATATCCTGAAACTGAGATGCCAAGGGGCGCTTGTTGGACCGTCCAAGTTGAGGAATTTGGGCTAACAAGCGTATATTTACCCATTGTTATTCCACTACTATAAGTCAAAGAATAATCACCAGCGTTAGTTGTACTAGATATGCTTTGATTTCCGACAAGTGTCCCGTTCGAGTAAAGAGACCAAATGGGTGTCCCTCTGGGCGTCGCGTCATTAATCGAAGCACCGACTGGATTTGTAATGGTGTAGCTAAGTGTAGGAGAATCCCCGTAAGCACTGCTCCCACTGGTCAGACTGAGAACAGCAAGATGGGTGGTATTGAGCAAAAAGGGAAACTGATTATTGAAATAGTTAACTGATGTCCAAGTCGAGCTAGTGTCCCATCCCGTAAAGTTTGAAAGAGATTGCATTTGACTTGTCGACAAACCAGTAATAGAAGTTATACCGGGTGTTGATGAAGTTGCACCTTTTATTCCCCCTAGGGAGGTGGACAGACCTGAATTATTGGTTGTATTCCAAAAGTTATTTGAAAGTGAAGTTGTGCCCCCTATAGCGCCAATAAATCCTCCAAGATTAGCTGAACCACTAACCGTACCAGTTTCGTAAGAGTTTGAAATTCCCCCGAGAGTGGCAGATAAGAATTGACCAATGAAGCCGCCTAAATAATTTTGCGAGCTTCCCCTTACATTACCGGTTGAGTAACTGTTAGAAATATAAACGGAACTCCCATTTAATGAAGTACTCACGGTCCCTATAAAACCACCTGCGTAAAAAGCCCCAGTCCCAGTCATCTGAACAGCTCCAGAGGCGTAACTCTGATAAATATTTGAATTACTCGTCGAGGGTGAAATTTGACCAACCAAGCCTCCCAAGCCTCCTCCCCCAGAGCCAGAACCAGTAACACTGCCTGAGGCATAACTTTCATTTATTGATGAATTGCTCCCGCTTGATCCACCAGCAACTAAGCCGATAAGCCCTCCTAAGTTATATCCAGATGAAGATGTGGATATGACATTGCCTGTTGCATAGCTTTGTAGTATTGCTGAATTACCGCCTGCTGAGTTGTAGCCAATTAGTCCACCCACATCACTACCTGCGGAGGTTACAAGGCCAGATGCATAGCTACCAGTAACGGTTGTCGAGTTATTGGTTGTATTGGAGATGTTCTGGCCAATAAGACCACCAACATAAAGACCAGAAGATGCATTATTTGTAACTGTGCCGCTTGCATAGCTATTTAGGATATTACTTGTTGTAGATGAGCTGCCAGTTGTAAGCGTTGATGCGTTGTTTCCAATTAATCCACCAATACTGCTCCCGGAGCCTGTTACGTTGCCTGATGCATAACTATTCTGAACACTTGAGTCACTTCCGTTACTGGAACTGTTTTGACCAATTAAGCCTCCGATATTTGATCCGTTTGTTGACACCACATTACCTGTTGCGTAACTATCGCTTACGCCCGCCATTGCATTCACTGCGGTTGAAGAGTTATTTCCCACCAAACCTCCAACACCGCTGCTTGTGCCGTTAACTGTAGCAGTAGAGTAAGAGGAAGATATTGATACATTGTTGCTTGCTCCGTTAGCATAGTTATATCCGACAAGTCCTCCAACGTTAGATGTTCCAGAAACTGTGTTTCCCGATGCGTTTGAAGAGTAACTATTCGAAATAGTTGCACTTGAACCATTAGATGTCGTATTGAAACCAATTAACCCACCAACATTTCCAACCGTAGAAGTAACGTTACCCGTTGCATAAGAGCCGCTTACATTGCCATTACCCGGATGATTTGGATTAATTAAGTTATAACCAATTAATCCACCTACATTAGAGCCCGCACCGCTAACATTGCCAGTTGCGTAGCTGTTAATGACACTTACATCCCCCGCTGCACTAGAAGAGTCTGCAGCGGTATTTGAAGTATTTACACCTATTAGGCCACCGACACTTCCAGAGATAGTACTTGTTGCACTTCCGGTTGCGTAACTATTGGTGATCTGACTAGATCCTGCTGACAAATGACTCCCTATCAATCCGCCAACGCCAACACCGTTAGACTGAACATTACCAGTGGCATAAGAATTACTAACTGCTATGCTTGCATTTATAGAATAAGCCGACGTGTTATTCCCAATGAGTCCACCATAGCTCCCTTGGTTGGGTGTGTTGTCCGAGGCAATGACTGTACCCGTTGCATAGGAGTTTGAAACTGTTGCCATTGAGGGAGAGTCGGAAACATAGGGTTGATAGTCCGATATATTATTATTTCCAATCAGACCTCCAACGTTGAAACTGAAGCTTGAAACATTGCCCGTTGCATAACTGTTGCTAACAGAGGCATTGCCACCGTGATTGATGGTGTTTTGACCTATCAGCCCACCAGTAGAAGTTGCACCACTAACTTTACCAGTTGCATATGAGGACGTAACTTTCGCAGAAGCGCCGGGTGCCCCTGCTGCATTACTTCCGATAAGTCCACCAGCACCTGCCGGAAGATTAGAGCCACTATGTGTGTATAGGGAATTAACATCACCAGTTGCATAGTCATTTAACAAGTTAGCACTGCCGTTAATAGTGTTTATGTTGGCATATGCTGAATTGTTTCCAATTAATCCGCCTACTGAACTTGCTGCTGCGTTAACCGAGCCAGTAGCGTAGCTACTGGTTACATTAGCAATCGCGCCCGTTACTAGTATATGGTTATAACCAATTAAGCCACCATAATTGTACGAGGCACCATAAGAATTAGGACCGGTTACATTTCCAGTTGCATAACTATTAATGACCGTGTTATCAGTCCCTCCTGCATAGTTTTCACCAATAAGACCACCTGCATATTGGGCGGAGCTGCTATTGATACTGCCTGTTGCAAAACTGTTGGACACCACGGCGGAGCCCGAGCCCGAAGCAGTTGTAGTTGTTTTATTTAGACCGATGAGTCCCCCAATTGGACCGCCTCCTGTCATCCCAACAGTAGAAAAACTGTTTGAGATATTGCTGGTTAAAGAGGAACTAGAGGAAAGATTCTGACCCACCAAGCCACCAATATTGGCTACACCAGAAATTGAGCCTGTAGAAAAACTATTGCTAATATTGCCGGTGTTGATTCCAACCATGCCACCGTAATTACCAAAAGTGCCCTGAATATTAACATTGGTAAAACTGTTAGAAATTGATCCGCCGCTCGTGGTATTTACTAATCCTCCAGTGCTATTTGCCGCACTCGAGGTGGACATATTGACTCCAATATTTTGGATCAATCCACTTGAGTTGCTAAATAATCCAATTGCGCCCGTCCCATTCAACCTAGTAATCGTATGACCTAGCCCATCAAAACTGCCTGTGAATGTTCCGGTGATAGCTGACGAAGTAATTGGAGATCCAAAGCTGTAGTCATATCCTAAAGCATAATTGCCACTACTGGATTGAACACCTACTGCAGTAGTAGAGGGGTTCTTTATGACTGTATAACTTACAACCGAATTAGATCCCAATTGAGTCGTAAATAGATTCGCACCAGTGGCTGCAAAATCGATTTTGCCGGCAAATCCGCTGCTGGTTAATCCAAAGTTGTAATTACCGGTTCCGTCCCCTGTTCCGTATTTCAGATTAACCGTTCCACCGTTAGGTACTGTGATGGTATTGTTAATGTTGATGTTATTGCTTGCATTTAATGTAAGGCTATGGGCTCCAGTCCAAGTAACAGAATCATTGACATTGATATTGCCGCTAGTACCTGTAGCTCCATCGCTACTTAAAATAGTCACGCTTGTAGAAGATAAATTGGCCCCTAAAGTGGCGCCAGAAATATCACCACCTGTACCAACCGTGTAGTCGGTTGGATCAATAATCCAGTTACCCCCTGATCCTTGGGGAGCAGAAGTATCAATCTTTGTAGTATCTGCGACTTTAACAAATGATCCTGAGGTTTCTATTGACCCTCCGTTCCCCCCCTGCTCTCCCCCTTTTGCACTTATTGATCCATCAACGCTTGTCTTGCTATTTGGATTATTCAGATCTGAGATGAGGGAGACTTGACCCCCGTGACCATTGCTTTGGGGAGCTGCATTGGCGCTGATAGAGCCAGTGTTGCTCACACTGTTACTTGCAACCAGTTTTATAATGCCGCCGTCATTGACTAGACCATCTGCAGTGATCGTGCCGGTGTTCTTTACTATTCCGCCTTGAATTGTGTTGGCCGCCTGAGCGGACAAAATCACCAATCCACCTGGAGCCTCGATAGCGTTACCGTTTTTGACAAATGCAGCGACAGTGCTTGGAGAAACTAATATATTTGTAAGAGCATTGTTATTCTCAAACTGCAGTTGATAAGTCTCACCTGCAGCCAAAACGATGGTCCCCCCTCTTGCGATGACGACACCTGCGTTTCTCACCTCTGGGGCTAAGAGTGCAATGTATCCACCTAGCCTAGAGGTAATAACTCCCTTATTCAAAATCCCGCCCGTTGAGCCCGTCCCGCTTCTGCTGAAGACAAAGTTGCCCCCCATGAAATCGGAGTCATTGATATGTGCAGTGGTTGCTAAAAAGCTTCCTGTATCTACGCTGGCACTGGGCGAGAAATATACGCCGTTAGGATTTTCTAAAAAAACGGATCCGTTGGAATTGATCTTGCCGTAAATTTGGCTTGGATTGGAATCTAAAACACGGTTAAGAAAGACGCTAGAGGTTGAGGGCTGAACAAAATTAACTGTTGCCTGTGAGCCAATATCAAATTTTTGCCAATTAATTGCTGCCTTTTCACTCCCCTGATTCACCGTCATCACAGCACCGCTTTGAGAGACAGTTGCGGTGCCGGCTGATACCTGCCCACCGCTTGGGAGTTGTGTAACTAATGGCGCAGTTGTATGCCTGGCAAGAGGCGCTGCGTAGGTAGCAAATGTAAAACCAATGCAAATGAGAGCTGCTATTAATGGTTTTATGAAAAAATGGGCACGCGTTTGTTCAATCCCGCTGACAATTGAATCAGCCTGCCTCGTTACGGATTTACTTTTTCCCTGAGTGAGTTCAGATACAGCTACAAAAGTCTGAGAGACCTCATTCCATATGACTTTGTAGACATTGTTCATGATTCAAAAAAATCTTGAACTTCAAAAGGGTAAGTTGGCGTTTAGCCAAATTCGGCTCTTCACAAGCGAGCCGTCCTGGTCTAAGCCTGTTGATGTTGGGTTTGGATTGTCTCCAATACGCTTAGCAACAGTTGCTTTAACAGACGCCCCGCTATTGGTTTGATAACTTAACCCAAGTCCAGCGCCTTTTAATGAATATTGGTTGAGAGCAGAAGCACCTGAGAAATTATTATCAGGATTGATCAACACACGTCCGTAATCGTAAAACCCAGTGAGCGTTAAACCTCCCCAGAAATGGTTTCTAAGCTCTACTGTGCCAAGTTGACCAAGTGAGCCACCTGCTTCACTGGTTGGGTACGATCTGACACCGTTAACACCACCTAGGAAAAATTTCTCTGATGAGTCAAGATTTCGATTGGTCCATTGACCGGATAAAGAGGAGTAAATGGAGAACCCAACTGGGAGCTCTTGCTCACGAGAAACAAAATACCTAGACTTAGTGTACTGACCTGCTGTTTTTGTTGTACTCGCATCTGTAGCTTGATTGGGTGAGCGGCTAAGATTTATTCCTCCAGCCGATAAAGTCAAACTACCACTGTTTCTTGCACCCCATAAAGTACCATCTGAATTTGATCCATTCAGTGAAATTGAAATTGGAGTGTTTGTGTAATCCGACGATATGACCCCTTGAGAATTATTAAGGTAGCGCTTGCGTTCAACGCTTAGCGCTGCGGTTAGGGTGGAGGACCTAGTCTTTACAAATGGATAAGAGCCCTCAAGGCCATAAATTGAGGAAGTACCGTTTGCGTTAAGGGATGAAAAATCTTGAGCAACAAGTCTATAGTTTAAATACGAAGCGTTAAAACCCATTTTTACACCAGCGTACCCAATCGGCAACGACTCCGAAAGTCTTACATACTCACTCCCAGCAGTACTGATTGCGTAAAGATCTGTCGAGTCTCCCTCGCCCATGAGTGAATGCAAACTGAGGCTGGTCGTGATGCGGTTAGATCCAGTTGACCTAGCACCAGTATTGTCAGAGCCCAATTCACCGGTCATCCGAGAGGAGTCGGTTACTGTAACAATTAAATCAGTTTGCCCCTCCCCCCTTCCCTCAGCCAAATTGCCTTGCACAGTAACGCCCCCTAACTCATTTACCAAGGCAAGACCACGCTCTATTGATTTTGCGTTCAAAGGTGTACCAGGTGTCTGAGCACTGTAAATAGTGGAAACAATACGGTTAAGATTTACCTTTTTAGAGGGGGTGCCGTCAAATTTAACGCCGCCAAAAGAGGCCTCAATAATTTGAATCGTGACCACACCATAAACAATATCTTGTGTAGGTAAGGAGGCCTTAACTACCCAGCCCGATTGTCTGTAAAAATCTGCAACCTTGGAGGCCGCGCCTTGAATATCAGAGAACTGAATCGGATGACCAATATACGAATCTAGCAAGGCTGAAAGTTGAGTGCTCGTATAGATGTTGTTACCAACAAATTTAAACTCTTTAAGAGTGACAAAAGGACCGCTTGGTGTCTTAACTGGCTCGGGGCTCTCTAACTCCTTTAAAGGAGCTATTTTGAGGAGATTGAGCTCGAGTTCTTTTTGACGTTCAATTTGTTGCTGCAGTGATCCGGCGTTGGGCTGTGTGTTGGGAGTTGAATTTCCAAGCGTATTCGCAGGTCTAGCCTGCAATGGAAATAGTAATAAAAGAGGCAATGAAATTGCCGTCAGATAAGCAATTCTCTGGGTGAGTTTCAAGCAAATGGGGATCATGTCAACTTCTACTGCCCAGTAATGAGCTTCAGGGGGGGAAGTAGAAATATTAACTTTTCAAAAAATTCAAAGCTGATACTCTCTGACATATAAAAACCGAGTGCATCATCCACTTAGTCGGCTTGAACTACTAAAACTTTAGATTAATCTTCAAAAAACTCAAAACCAATACAAATGAATTAAATTTTTACACATAAACATTAGTTTTCAACAACTTAGGGTACAAAAGTTAAAGTAAATCGCACATTCAGGGGTGCGCCTTCTTATCGGTGTGTAAAAGTCATCTAAAAATATAAATTTAAAATATATCAACGCATGTTGAAATAAACATACAAAAACATCAGAAACACCCGTCATGAAGATGGATCTCCGAGAATTTAAGATACTTTTTGTAATGTTCCCTCGATAGATCCGCCTTTTTCAATCCGCAGTTCCTTGTAGGAGAGTGCTCCAAATAGCGAACCACCGGCGAGAATACTGCATAGATTGCTGCAGTTAATGGTTTTAAAAATCTGACCACTGATCTCAATATCTTTGGCAGTTGTCACGCCAGATAAATGCCCAGTGGGTCCAACTTCAACTTGCTCAGCATACAGTTCGCCTTCGAAAAAGCCGTTGATAGTTGCTTTTCCAGGAACGCGAAGTACTCCAAATAAACGGACGCCTTCATTGATTAATAAGTTATTTGAACTATCTATGGATGAAGACATTTGAAAATGGGTGTAAATTGGTGGCAGTAAAGTTTTATGTTAACTGGGAACTACCCTACTTAACTGAACATTCCTGACAATGTAAACGATAAATTTGAAAGAGGTTTTATACTTATCGACAAATGAAGCAACTCAACATATTTAAATTACAAAAAAGTAACATTACTTGAGCCCAAAGCATGATCAGAACAATACTCATTGCTATTTTTCTAATGATATGGATTCATAGTAGTTCGACTGCTTCGGATACTGCAGCTTTAGCCCAGGGATCAGTTAATGCCGAAAGCATGGGCATGGGCATGGGCACGGACGAGTCACAAACTCTAGTACGAACTCAGGATCTTTATTTTGATGCGAGTGGTGATGAGGAATTAGATACTGTTAAGAAAAAGCAATTCGTTCCAGGCAAAAATTTTCTTAATTTTGAGCAAATACAAAGCAGTATTTGGTTTAAATTCAAACTTAACAACAAAAAGGACATGCCCCTTAATTTGACTTTTGGGGCATCAAACCTTGATTCAGTTGATATTTACACCAGCCAAGACGACGAGGGTAAGAGCTTTAAAAAGAAAAGCTTGACCATAAAAGAAATCCAAAGCTACTATAACTGGATAACAGTTCATGAGAACCAAATTGTCTATCTTAGAGTTAAGAATGCTCCAATACTGAATGCATATCCTTATATTTTGACAAATAGTGAACTGATCGTTTGGATGGAGAAGAAATCGATTGCAATCACAATAGTAATGTTGCTAAACACAATATTATTCATTACGACTATTATTTTTATTTTTGT
>CAIWAO010000142.1 GCA_903910745.1 uncultured Burkholderiales bacterium | reverse complement strand
AGATAAGTTTTACAATGAACTCAACGGTGTCGAGTATGACTTGATAACAATAGAAGGTCATACTGACCGAATTGGCTCAAAGGTTTATAACGATAAATTATCATTACAAAGAGCTGAGGCTGTAAAGGCTTATATTATCGCGAGTGGTTTTGTTTCAATAAATAAAATAACAACCACCGGGAAAGGTAGCTCAGAACCTGTAACAGGAGAAGGCGCTTGTATGGGGCTTCATTCATCTGTTGCTGCTATAGCTTGTTTAGAGCCAGATCGTCGGGTTGATTTAGATGTTACTGGGATTAAGTTGGTCGCGAAAAAATAGAATTTATAAATCATTGAAATAAACAAGGTACTTTTTTATATTTATCTTGTTTATTTTTAGATCTCATCTTCTATTTTTATATTGATCTAATTAAATTGATATTAATATTCAATTAGTGTTCGTGAACAGACATACTATCTGTGAGTAATTGAAGAAAATTGTATTTCTTACATTATTGGAATTTTCATGAAAAAAATACACTTGATTTCTCTCGCAACAACTATCTTTCTATTTGCCAATGGAGCACAAGCCCAAAATCAAGCAACTTCACCTTATACGTTTTATGGAGAAATCGGCGGTTCTCAGGTCGACCTCTCAGGTGCGGGCGGAGATGCTAAGCCGGGTGCAGTTAGATTTTTATTGGGAAATGAGCTTAATAAAAATCTTGCATTAGAAGTCTTGTATACAGTAACCGTTGCGAAAGAAAGCCGTACTGGATATGATGCTAGCTATAACGGTTTTGGAGTATTCTTAAAACCTAAAATGAGTTTGATCCAAGGCACTGAAGTGTTTGCTCGAGTAGGTGTAATTCGTGCTGATATAACAGCCTCTAATGCTGGTTCTAGTCAAGGCAGTGACGTAGCTTATGGATTAGGGATTCAAGCGTACTTGTCTCAAAATATTTACGGACAAGTTGATTGGATGCATTCTTATGACCGTGATAATGTCGGCGCAAAAGGGTTTACTTTCTCTTTAGGCACGCGTTTTTAATAAATTATACTTTTATAAATATTAATTTGTTGGGTAGCAGACAGACCCTGGCTTCATAAAAAAGCACAATATCTTCATAGGCTATTTAACACATAACCTATATTTTGAAAAATTATCTACTTACCTGAAAGAAATTAAAATGACTTTGACTGAAACAAAACATCAAGACTCTTCTGCTGTAACACCGCAACAGCACCACACACAAGCTGCAGAACATTTAGAGTTGGCTGCAAAATCACACAAGGAAGTTTCTAAACTTATTAGTTCAAATGATCACAAAGGTGCTGCTGAACATGTTAAGGTAGCTACACAACACGTTACTAATGCACAAGAGCACGTTAGTGCCGCAGCTAAAAAGACTGCCGCAGTAACTAAGTAATTTTTACTTTATAAACCGCATGCCAAATTTTGGTAGGCGGTTTATTTAAGTTTTTTCACTTTATTTTTTTCAATAATTGCTAATAATTTTGAATTATGTGTCAACACAAAGATCAATTCAAATATATACAGCCTTAAATGCTCGTCCTGATTAACCGGGCTTCACGGTACGACCGATAAAATGAATCCTCTTTTGCTAAAGAGCAAATGGTATCTAAGTTAATTTAGAAAATTATTAAATTAATTCTTGAATTTTGAATAAATTTATCCATACTCAAGGCATCAAGCATATTATGATTTCAATTGCCAAGCCTTCTAACCTTGAGTTAGACACTGCTTGCACTATACATTTACTGTGTCGAATTCAGCAGGTAGGATAACCTCAAGTAACTCTACATCGTCTGAGTAGTCCAAAATGGCATGCTCTATTCCAGGGGGTTGAATCCAACTGCTTCCCTTCTCCATAAGAAACTCGCCTTGACCTACAAATTTGTTTTTTACCCAACCTTTTAAAACATATACCATTTGAAAATGAATGGTGTGATAGTGTAATTTTGCGGCCTCGGGTGAGAAAGGTGGCAAGAGCCTTATGACATGAGCCTGAGCAAGACCATTGGTCGCTTTTGCAAACCCGAGGTCTCTATAAGTCGCATAGGGACGAAGGCCGTCTTTCTTGAAATCATCTTCTCTGAGGTGATTGACCACGAATTGCTGTTCGGAATCTGTCATAGGGTTATCTTTTTAAAAAATTGGTTTTTTAGTGGTGGGAATTCTCAAATCACTTTTTTGTGTAAACTAATGAATTATTTATTTGTCATGAAAAGTGTAAAGAAGTACTTTCCCTAGTTTAATTGACTGAATTCATATTTAAGTCTGATTTTCAAGTTATGCAAATTACTGGAATACCATCAATCGCGTTCAACACATTTCAATCAATCTTTTAAATGGGAATAATATGTATTCGGACATATCAAACAAACACGTTTTAGTTACTGGTGGAAGTAAGGGTATTGGTTACAGTTGCGCTCAGGCTTTTTTAGGAGAGGGCGCACGGGTGACAATTGTCTCAAGAAGTCAAGAAAATTTAGATACAGCGGTCTCTAAATTAAAGGCTGAATTTGGAAGCTCTGCAAATATCTTTGCCGTCTCAAGTGATCTTACGATTGATTCAGATGCACTTGGTGCAATAAATAAAGCAAAGTCTCACTTTGGGGACATTGAGGTTTTGATCAACTCCGCTGGTGCAGCTAAGCGAACATCCGCTGAGGATTTAAATCCCAAAATTTGGATGGATGCAATGCAGGCAAAATTCTTCAGCTACATCAACATCATTGATCCCGTTATTAAAGAAATGGCTGCAAGACGGTCGGGGGTAATCGTGAACGTTATTGGCATGGGGGGCAAGTTTGCAACACCTGTTCACTTGGCAGGTGGATCCGCAAATGCTGCTTTAATGCTTGCAACAACGGGGCTCGCAACTGCATACGCTCCCTATGAGGTTCGGATCAACGGTATAAATCCTGGATTAACTTTTACCGAGAGATTAAAAGAGGGCATCAAAGTGGAAGCTAAAAGAAGCAATATAAGTGAGGACGATGCTCTCAAAGCAGCCATTCAAAAAATCCCACTTAAAAGAATGGCTCTACCTGAGGAAGTCGCCAGAGTAGCACTCTTTTTAGCATCTAAGGAGGCCAGTTACGTAACAGGCCAAATCATTGGAATGGAGGGAGCAAGCTGCCCCATCATATAAGAGGCAACTCGTCTTTATTTTTCAAAAGTTGGAGGTGTAGCTCTGTATTGGCCTTGTAGAGCAAGCATCCAACTTGGGTACTCAATTGGTAATGAACTAACGGTGCCCAGTGCTGCCAAATCATCACCATCAAGGACTAACTTAGTTGCCTTAATGTTATCTTGGAGTTGCTCTAGTTTTCTTGCTCCAACGATGATTGTTGAAACAGCTTTGTTGGAGAGTATCCATGCTAGAGCAACTTGTGCGACAGATGCATTGTGCTTTTGAGCAATGGGTCTAATTGCCTCAATGCACTTATAGGCTCTGTCTTTGTCAATAGGGGGGAAGTCAAAGCTTGAGCGTCTAGAGTTGTCTGGGTTAGAGTCCCCCGGGCTGAATTTGCCCGATAAAAATCCGCCAGCAAGGGGGCTCCAAACCATCAGACCGAGATGTTGGTCTTGAATAAGTGGGATGATCTCACGCTCTAAATCTCTTCCAGCAATTGAGTAATATGACTGTACTGTCTTAAATTCCTCGAGCCCCTTTGCCCTTGAAACTCCCAGGGCCTTCATAATTTGCCATGCTGCCATGTTACAAAGACCAATATAGCGAATTTTCCCAACTTTTACCAAGTCATTTAAAGCGCCAAGGGATTCTTCAAAAGGCGTTAGCGGATCAAAACCGTGAAGTTGGTAAAGATCTATGTGATCTATTTGTAGTCGTTTAAGGCTAGCATTGACCTCATTAAAAATATGATACCTTGACTGTCCTCTATCGTTGGGTAATTTTTCATCCATGATACCCGTAGATTTGGTGGCAATAACTAGTTCATTTCGGGGAAGTCCGAGCGTTTTTATTGCCTCCCCGAGTAAAGTCTCTGATTCCCCAAGAGAGTAAACATTTGCTGTATCCATGAAATTAATTCCGCTGTCAAATGATTCCTTAACAAGGGTATTAACGTCATTTTGCTTAAGTCCACCCATTACCGCCCAAAAACCCTGGCTCCCAAATGTCATAGTCCCAAGGCAAAGCTCGGAGACATACAAACCGGTTTGTCCTAATAATCTGTAACGCATTTTATTTTTTCCTGGGTAAATGATGCAAAAAAGAGAGATAACTTGACTTAGCCCATTTTAAATTACTTCTGTAAATGCACTGCACTATATTCGTCTTAAGTCCCAATGGGTTTGGGGTATTTGAGGAATTTGCTTGTAAAGTTTGTTCAAAGAACTAGCCAAACATTAACAAAGGGCTATTACCTACTTGTGAAGCAATTTATCAGGGCATAAGGTGGATAAAATCAAGTTAATATTATTAACCCTGAATCATGACTGAAAACACCAAAAATCAAACAGAAGACGCAATTTACAGAAAAATCAGCTTCAGACTCATGCCACTTCTATTCTTGGCTTACATCGTTGCCTACCTTGACCGGGTGAATGTAGGCTTTGCCAAATTGCAAATGCTCACAGCTCTTAGCCTTAACGAAGCTGTTTACGGTTTGGGTGCCGGTATTTTCTTCCTCGGGTACTTCTTATTTGAAGTCCCAAGTAACGTATTTCTTCATAAAGTAGGTGCGAGAAAATGGATTTTTAGAATCATGATTTCATGGGGCATTTTGTCTGCTTGCATGATGTTTGT
This sequence comes from uncultured Burkholderiales bacterium, assembly GCA_903910745.1. Taxonomy (GTDB): domain Bacteria; phylum Pseudomonadota; class Gammaproteobacteria; order Burkholderiales; family Burkholderiaceae_C; genus Limnohabitans. Next base: position 1,020 of record CAIWAO010000142.1, on the reverse strand, counting down.
GACTTCTGCAACCTCTTTTTATGTGATGCGGTTCCTTTTAGGTATTGCTGAGGCGGGGTTCTTTCCAGGCATAATTCTTTATCTTACGTATTGGTTTCCTGCTGAGAGAAGGGGACGCGCTACCTCGCTATTTCTGGCTGCTATTGCCTTTGCCGGAATTATTGGAGGTCCTGTCTCAGGTTGGATCATGAAGAGCTTTGACGGCTCTTACGGATTACAGGGCTGGCAGTGGTTATTCCTGCTTGAGGGAGTTCCAAGTCTATTTATGGCATTTGCTATTTTGCTGTACCTTGATGACAGAGTAGTTGATGCGACTTGGTTAACTCCACAAGAGCGCGCCATTGTTGCTACTAATATTCAGAATGACGCTCAAGGCAAGGAAGAGATCTCCATTTTCAGCTCCTTGACCTCAATTAAGGTCTGGCATATGTCCCTCATTTACTTCTCCTTTGTCTCAGGTCTCTACGGTTTTACATTTTGGTTACCCACCATCATTAAAGCTTTTGGAGTCGCTGATCCACTGGATGTTGGACTTTTAACAGCAATTCCGTGGACATTTGGCGTAGTTGCTATGTACTTCTCAGCAAGAAGTGCTGATAAAAGAAATGAGCGTCGCTGGTTTACTATTGGTGCAGGTGTTGCAGGGGCTGTCGGCTTAAGCTTAAGTGTGGTACTTCATGACAATACCCTCCTATCCATGGCTGCCCTTACCTTAGCTGGTATGGGTATCATGACATCCTTGCCACTTTTTTGGGCTCTGCCGACTTCATTTTTGACAGGGACTGCTGCTGCTGCTGGAATTGCGCTCATCAACTCCATAGGAAATTTATCTGGGTTTGTTGCTCCTTACATTATGGGATTGATTAAGGATGCTACAAAATCAACAGATAACGGAGTCTATCTACTTGCTGGAATGATGTTGCTCGGAGCATTTTTAGTATTCCTAACACCCAAGCCTCAAAAATAGTTATTTGGAGATCTCGAATCAATTGGGGTCTTCCAAAATTAGTTTTTTGTTTT
>CAIWAO010000141.1 GCA_903910745.1 uncultured Burkholderiales bacterium | reverse complement strand
TGTAAATATAAAAACCATGTATACAAAATTAAGTAAAAATAAATTACCGAAATATAAAATGAATTATAATTATTGATAATCAATCACTTGGGTGTGTCCACAATTGTGGACAAATGATAGAACCATCATGGCAACTGATCAAAAATATAAGCATATTTCGTTTAGGGTTTCTAATGACACTTGGGACTTACTGACAATTGACGCGAGCATAAAAAACCAAGGAATTAACTTGGTCGCTAGAGATTTAATGCTGGAAAGCCTGTTTAAGTATGATGCTAAACAAGAGTATCTTGCCAGTCGTTTAGATCAGCTAGATGAAGCAATGAGCAAGCATTTAAAATTGATTGCACTCTCAGTGGCAACAAGTACTTTGCCATTAGAGCAATCTGGTTATGAGCGAGAAAAGTTAAGAGAGTTAATTAAAACGCATTTATTTGATTCAAGTGCGCTGAGTAAAAGCATCCTTGACATGTTGGACAAGGGAAAGCTATAAGGGCGTCGCATGAGCAGCTTGTTAGACGATCTATTTCTTCAAATGGCACCGCCGCCCAGTGCGGAAGCATTGACCGCACAAGCCAAACGCCGCGCACATTTCAGCGAGATCAATGCCGCTTTGACCTTGAAAGGGCATTGTCAAATTAACTTTTCAGGAATATAAAAAGCCTAAGTCCATAACACTCTTCATGCAGCAGACGGATTTAGGGTAACGGTTTGCCAACATTCAAAACTTCTAGCACGCAATATTCGATGTGTGGATGCAATGGTCTTGTGTTGGTCAAAACGAAAGCAATCATAGATTGTTGCGAAATTACTTAAGAACCGTTGTGCTTGTTTTATTGACTTGAAACATCGCATCTTAGTTTCTCTTAACCGCGTTGGTTGATGCGAGTTCTCAGCTCGGTTGTTAGCGCCTTTGTCTAGTTTATGCGCTGAGTCTGCAAACAATGATTTACATGGCTTAACGTAACTTTTGAGTTTATCCGTCACAATCATTCTGGGACTGTCACTTGATTTGCGCAGCTTTTGTAAAAAGCGTGCAGCAGCTTGTTGATTGCGTTTGCGTTGCACTAACAAATCTATTGTTTGTCCGTCCTGATCAACTGCACGCCACAAATATCTCATTTCCCCACCGATTCGACAGAATACTTCGTCTAAATGCCAAGTATCGCCATAGCTTTTTGCTCTCTTTAGCTGCTTGACATATAGGCTGCCAAACTTTAAGCACCAGTAGCGAATGGTTTCATAGCTTAAGATTAATCCACGTTCTGCCATCATGAGTTCAATGTCACGATAACTTAACGAGAAGCGATAATATAGCCAGACGCAATGGCTAATGACACTGGGTGGAAAACGATGGCGTCGATATAAGGGATCTTTTTTCATTGTCGAAGTTTACCTAGAAATCCAACTAGGATAAACTGGCCTTAGTTAACTTGACAATGCCCCCCAGAACCGGCAGGTACATTGAGAGTGATCCGATTGGACTAGAGGGGGGGATTAATACTTACGGGTATGTTAATGGCAATCCGCTAATGTATGTTGATCCGCTAGGTCAAGACTCTTTGGCGGTACTAGGAGTAAAAGCAGCTGTAGGAGGGGCGTTGATTCTATATACACCTCAAGGACAAAAAGCTGTTCGAGATGCAGCTTCTAGCGCAGCAGATGGCGTATCTTGGGCAGTTGATAAAGTTAAAGAGGCTTGCACTCCAAAAGACGATGATCCTTGTGAAAAGCTTCTAGAACAAGATGAGGCCGCCTGTGCTGTGCCAGGCATAAGATATGGTAAACGTGGTTTAGCAATCTGTATGCAGTCTGCTATGCAAAGATATAGCGAATGCCTCAAAAGTGGACCTGGCGGAGTTAAAACGCCTTTACATGGAGTAGATACCCCATTATGACAACAGTTAATATTTTTAATGATACCTTTATCGTTAAGTATGATGATAGCTTGCAAAGCATATTGATAATTCATCCTAACGAAAGTGTAGCTTCTAGACCAATTGTTCAAATTAGAGCTGAAACTTTGGAAAAAATGAATTTCTTGGAAGCCTCTCAGTTTTTAGGTGAAAGATTGATGATATTAATTCCGCAGCTCCGTGATAGATACGCTACAGACTTGGCTAAATTAGCCAAAGACGAATCTCTTTAAGGTGGTGATTTTACCTTTCCCAAGCCCAGCACTGCTGGGCTTTTTGCATGCCTCATTGTCAGTCAAATCTTGGCAACATGCCTATCCTGCATTAGTCATCAAATTTAGTACGTATTAAATAACGGCTAAATTTCACCTGTCAAACCATCATTAGAATCTTCTTAGTCCTAATTTGCGCACATTTTTTACTGCTTCCCAATGCACTTCCACCCAGCTAAAACTAACATAACTCCCAGACCAAACCAAAGCAAAATTGCCCTTGATTTTAGATTACACATTACGCACCAAACAATTATGCGCGAAATATCGCATAACTTATTGATTGTAAATATAAAAACCATGTATACAAAATTAAGTAAAAATAAATTACCGAAATATAAAATGAATTATAATTATTGATAATCAATCACTTGGG
>CAIWAO010000140.1 GCA_903910745.1 uncultured Burkholderiales bacterium | reverse complement strand
TGTGCCTGTGGATGCACGCATAAGTCATGGTGAGGCGCAAGCCATGTCCATGCAGCAGCAGACGAAGCAGGAATATTTGATTGCGAAATCAGATGCCCCGACTACAGCGCCGAAAGGCGTTTAGTCGCGGGTATTTCACGTAAAGATCAACTTATAGGAGTAATGTGCGTATTTAGAAGTGGAGAATGGTTAACTAAAAATTGCTATGGCAATTGGGAAAGAATTATTTTTGCACAAAGGTTGGAGATATCTAATTCAAAATGCTCAGAAGTACTGAACTTACTCCATCCCCCAATTTCCATAAAGTCCCCAGCTGAGAACTTATCAACTTTCTTTAACTTTAATAAATTTGCATTGTAATTGGGATCGCTCTTAAACCTTTCAACGCAAACCGCTGACAAAGCATTAACTACAGCAAGGTCTGAGTCCTTTTCAGACTTGGCAGTTCCGCGTGTCATCGTAGTCCAATCGTAGACACCGAACCCTATGACCACCGTCAAACAAACTCCCAACAATAATCCAAAAACAAAGGACTCTAAAGATTTGATCATGGAAATATTTTAGCGACTAACATCAACTAAAAACGTAGGGCTTTTGCGTAATCCAAATATCTATAAGTTTTTTCTCCAATGGTGAGGTCTTTAATAACGAGATTAGATGTATAGATACCCCTTGGGTGTTTTAAATAAGGGGTATTGCCAGTTGGATCCACAGGAGATTTAAATTTCAAATCGGTCGCACTTTTTGTAGGCGTGAGAATGTTAAATTTAACTCTAGCCACTTCATTCGAAGACGGTTTTAAAAGAGCCTCGTTTAATACCCTTCCCTCAGAATTTGATAAAGAAAGTCCCAAGATATGAGCGATAGTGGGTGCAACGTCTACATTGCCTGAGGGGTTGGACACAACTTTACCCGTACCAAATGAAGGTCCAAAAGTTATCAGTGTATTGTGAACATCCATAGGACTGAAACTGCCGTGCATGCCCCTTTGTCCAGCAAAACTTTCGTATTCTGTACCCAACATACCTTGAACCCGCTGGAATGGATCAAATTCAAAGCTTGCTACAACATCTGGTTGCCCATGATCTTTACGATACGAATTTTCTAAATTAACCATGTCCAAGGAGAATGTTCCAGGTAAATCTCCGTATCGCCCATCTACAAAAATAGCACCAAATTGCTCCCTACTTTGTAAAAACCTAACAAGTTCAGCAACCGTATTACTGTCGTGATCGGGGACATAAAAGTAATCTGAGCCACCATTTGCTCCCACGATTACCGCGTGTTCTGGGAGAATTTCAGGCACTTTAAATGAAGCTATAGGAGTGCTCAGGGTTGAGCTTATTGACATGTATTTAGTGTTGGGTTCACCACAGAGTTCGCCCGTCAAGTCAATATTAACTTTGTAAACAGTCGACAAATCACCCATGATCCCTGCCATCGCAGAGGTTAAACAGCCTTGTCCGTCATAGGCCTTGAAGCCCCCATATGTGAGGAGGTCCGCCGATCTCACGTCTCCCGAGAAAGAAAACCCATTTAAAAAGTCAGGTTTGCCTAATTTTGCATCTGATACCCCGTTGTTCACCTGAATGCTAGGCGTGATTGCTCTAAGTGGAAAAAGAGTTGTAGGCCCAGATACGGTGCTATGGCCATGGTCTGACACGACAACAATATTTGTATCATTAGCAAGGTTTTGTTCAGTCAAAGCAGCTCTGAGCTGCCCGAGCCTTGCATCCATAGAGCGCAAAGCTCTATGGTAGTTCGGGGAACCGACTCCGTAACCATGTTCGCTATTGTCTGGAGTACGAAACCAAATTACAGAGAGATCGGGCTTCTTTTTGGGCAGTATAAAGCTTGTAAATACATTCATCATGTACTTATTTGCAGAGTCCTCAGCGGCTCCTTGGGTTGTATCAGTGGCGTCCCTAGAGTACAAGGTCTCGCCGTATTCAGAGAGCGCAAATGTAACGTAGCTGTCGCGTTTGGTTGGACTGTAATTTTTTGAATCAAGATTTAATTCGTTTGTAGAAAATGCTTTTTCAGAATTAGCAGGTAGTGCAATATTTGCTTTTTGTAGCTCTTTGGCAAATGCAAGAGGCAACGCCGCGTTTTCATCTAGGAAGTAGCCGCCGTTTCCTAGATCTTGCAAAAAAGCCGGACCTGATTTACCAACTGCTGCAGTGACAAGGCCTGCTTTTTGAGCTGCTTTGAATAAAGACTCTACGAGTAATAAATCATTGTCGTAGTACTCATTAAGTGTCTTTAAAACAGAATAATCCTCTGTGAACACTGGATTTTCATAGCTTTGTAAGGTGCCAGATGCATTTTTCCCCTTCGGTGCGGGAGGCGGTGTCCATAATGTGTTGCCGTAAAAACCTGATTTTCTAGGACTGGCTCCGGTCGCCAACGAAGCAGCGTTCATCATAGTGAAGGTAGGATAGGTGGAGTGGTTATCGGCAAAATTAACCCCGGCTCTCCTCAGTTCAAACAAATTTGGAGTGTCTTGTTGAGTAATTGAGTCAGGTCGTAATCCATCCCAGACCATCACAATGACTCTTACTTTAGTGTGAGAAACAGAATCCGACTTTGAATTCGAAGTGTTTTGAGCCTGCGCAGTGGTATTAAATAACAAGAGCGCAACGGATGCAACGAATGCAACAGAGGCTACAAAAACATTTTTATTTAAATTATGAATCGTAGTTATGAAATTCATCAATATAGTTTCAAAATGAAAAAGGAGGGAATCTTAGCAATTCACCTCCCCCTTTTCTTGTTTCTTTCACTGGTCTTAGATTAACGCTTGGATGGCGGCAAATCAGTACATGAGCCGTGCGCTACCTCTGCTGCCATACCAATACTCTCTCCAAGGGTGGGGTGCGGATGTATAGTTTTACCAATATCTACAGCATCGGCACCCATTTCAATTGCAAGCGCAACCTCACCAATCATGTCACCCGCGTGGGTACCAACAATACCGCCGCCCAGTATTTGTCCATGACCGTGTGCATCTTCCCTGTCGTCAAATAATAACTTTGTAAATCCTTCATCACGCCCGTTGGCTATCGCTCGCCCAGAGGCAGTCCAAGGGAAGAGACCTTTTTTGACTTTGATGCCCTGGGCTTTAGCCTGTTCCTCTGTTAAACCGACCCAAGCTATTTCAGGATCAGTGTAGGCAACACTTGGTATCACTCGCGCGTTAAATGCACTCTTAGCCAACTCAGTATTACCCAACAGTTCACCCGCAATAACTTGCGCAGCGACATGAGCCTCATGAACTGCCTTATGGGCTAACATAGGTTGTCCCACCAAGTCTCCAATTGCAAATATATGAGGAACGTTGGTTCGCATTTGAATATCAACGGGTACGAATCCGCGCTCTGTAACGGTGACACCGGCTTTATCTGCCCCAAGCTTAAGCCCGTTTGGTGATCTGCCAACTGCTTGTAAGACAAGATCATAAACCTGGGGCTTAGGAGCACCCTCACCTTCAAAGGTGACTTCAATCCCATCCTTGACTGCCTTGGCAGCGACAGTTTTGGTTTTCAGCATGATATTATCAAAACGAGGAGCATTCATTTTTTGCCAGACCTTGACCAAATCGCGGTCAGCTCCTTGCATAAGTCCATCCATCATCTCGACAACGTCAAGTCTAGCGCCAAGCGATGAATAAACTGTTCCCATCTCTAGACCGATAATCCCCCCACCTAAAATCAGCATTCTTTTCGGTATTTTTTGAAGTGCCAAAGCACCAGTGGAATCAACCACACGGGGATCAATAGGCATAAAGGGTAGTTTAACTGACTGGGATCCTGCTGCAATGATACAACTCTTAAATGCAATAACTTTTTTAGACCCCGTCTTGTCTTGACCAGAGCCAGTCGTCTCTTCAATACTTAGATGGTGAGCAGATAAAAAAGTCCCCAAACCCCTAACCGTTTGGACCTTGCGCATCTTTGCCATCGCCCCCAATCCACCGGTTAGTTTATCAACTACTTTTTGTTTATGTCCACGAAGACCGTCTAAGTCAACCTTAGGCTTACCAAAGCTTATACCTGCATGCGACATATGTGTTGCCTCGTCCATGACAGAGGCCACATGAAGCAAAGCTTTAGATGGTATGCAGCCTACATTTAGACATACACCACCCAGTGTTTGATAACGCTCAACGATAATAACTTTTAGACCAAGGTCTGCAGCCCTAAAGGCTGCAGAATATCCGCCTGGTCCGCCTCCAATAACTACGAGATCGCACTCAAAATCGACAGCTCCCGAGTAGCTTGCTGCAGAGGTCGGTGATGAAGTATTCACAATCGGTGCAGCTAAAGTCTGTTTTGGCTTGTTATCAGTCGTGGATGCAGAAGATGAGATAACAATAGCCTCATGATCAGTTTGCTCGATCGTTAAAATTACAGAGCCTTCGCTTACTTTGTCCCCAATCTTTACTTTAAGCTCCTTTATCACTCCGGCGTGAGAACAAGGAATCTCCATAGACGCTTTATCGGATTCCACCGTAAGCAGACTTTGGTCTACTTTGACGGTGTCCCCGGACTTTACTAAAACCTCAATAATTGCGACGTCTTTGAAGTCACCAATATCAGGAACTTTGATTTCTAATTGAGCCATCAGATTGTCCCCTTGTTATAGCAAAACACGTCGAAAATCAGACAAAATTTGACCCAGATGTGCGTTGAAGCGGGCCGCAGCAGCACCGTCAATCACTCGGTGATCCCAACTCAAAGAGAGAGGCAACATAAGTCTAGGCGTGAACTCTCGCCCATTCCAAACGGGTTGGTGGGTGCTCTTGCAAACACCTAGTATGGAAACTTCAGGCGCATTGATGATCGGGTTGAAATAACGACCACCTATTCCACCAAGACTAGAGATTGTGAAAGTTGCCCCTGTCATCTCAGCTGGTGAGAGCTTACCGTCTCTAGCCTTTTTGGCTAACTCACCCATCTCTTGACTTATTTGAAGCACACCTTTGGTATCTGCGTTTTTAATCACTGGAACCATTAGCCCGTTGGGGGTATCGGCTGCAAATCCAATGTTGTAATACGATTTGTAGACCAAGTCGCCCCCATCTAAAGAGCTATTGAACTCTGGGAATTTTTTAAGACAGGCAACACATGCCTTGATCAAAAACGCAAGCATTGTGACTTTTACGCCAGATTTTTCATTCTCTTTATTTGTTGAAACTCGGAACGCTTCAAGCTCTGTGATATCTGCGTCATCGTGATTTGTGACGTGAGGAATCATCACCCAATTGCGATGTAAGTTGGCACCGCTGATTTTTTTAATTCGACTTATGGGCTTACGCTCTATCGGTCCAAATTTAGCGAAATCTACAACCGGCCATGGCAAAAGACCTAAAGCGGCCCCAGATGCTGATCCCCCCTGAGAGCTACCTCCTTTTGATTGCTGTGCTTTGGTAGAAGCAGTTCCTTGCATTACAGAGCGAGTAAAGGACTGAACATCTTCGTATGTAATTCTCCCCTTAGGACCTGAGCCCTTAAGTTCTTCAAGTGGGACTGCGAGTTCACGTGCAAATTTGCGAACTGAGGGAGAGGCGTGCGGAATTTTCGTATCAGCACTGAGTGCATTCGCAGGTTGATGGCTAGGTAATTGAATTGTTGAGACTGCACTTGCCGGGGCTGCTACGGATGTATTAGCCGCACTTGAAATTACTGACGCCTGCGCTGTTGAATTGGATTGAATAGCTTGATTTTGAGACTGAACAGAGGCACTTGAAAAACTCTGTTCCTTGATCGATCCGGATAAAACTGCAAGCAAGTCACCAATATTAACTTTATCTCCAATCTTAACTTTTAGCTCCTTTAAAACTCCCGCCGCGGAGGACGGAATCTCCATAGAGGCTTTGTCAGATTCAATCGTAATGAGTGACTGATCTACTTCGATTGCATCTCCGGGTTTTACCAAGAGTTCAATAACAGATACGTCCTTGAAATCCCCAATATCTGGAACTTTGACCTCAACTAGAGAAGATGTACTCGGTTGCGCCGAGGCAGTAGGTACATTTGCTAGGGGGGCAGTTGTTGGGGCTGATGGAGCTGATGGAGTTGGTGCACTTGATGTAGCAACCGAAGCTGATGACGAACTCGTTGATTGGGCTGTTGAAGTATTTTGTTCGCCAGATGTTTCCAGCATCAACAAGACACTTCCCTCATGCACCTTGTCGCCAAGTTTGACCTTGAGCTCGCGCACTATACCATTTGCCGAGCAAGGTATCTCCATTGATGCCTTGTCTGACTCAACTGTTATCAAAGATTGCTCTTGCTTAACGGAGTCTCCGGGCTTGACCAATAGCTCAATCACAGAAACATCTGCAAAATCCCCAATATCTGGTACTTTTATTTCAATTAAAGCCATTTAAGTCTCCGTCTTCTTATGCGTTTAAGGGGTTGATCTTATCGGTTTTAATTCCGTATTTTTTTATCGCTTCAGTGACCTTTGAGATCTCAATGGTCCCGCTCTCAGCAAGGGCTTTTAAAGCGGCTAAAACAATGTAATGACGATTGACTTCAAAGTGCTCACGCAGTTTAGTTCTGAAGTCGCTTCTTCCGAAGCCGTCGGTACCAAGGACTTTATAAATCCTGTCCTTGGGGATGAAAGACCTAATTTGGTCAGCGTAAGACTTCATGTAATCGGTTGACGCGACGACTGGGCCTGAATACCCCTCTAACTGTGCGGCAACAAAAGGCACCTTGGGTTTTTCAGTTGGATTTAACAAATTCCAACGCTCAACAGATTGACCATCCCTAGCTAACTCATTAAAGCTTGGACAACTCCAGACATTAGCCACAACACCAAAGTCGTTGAGTAACAGATCTTTAGCAGCCTGTGACTCTCTTAAAATGGTTCCAGAGCCCAATAAATTCACCCTAGGTGCTTTCTTTGGACCTTCACCTTGCTCAAGAAGATACATGCCTTTAATGATCTGCTCTTCTGTTCCTGCTTTGATACCAGGCATTGCATAATTTTCATTTAGCAATGTTATGTAGAAAAATACATTTTCTTGACGCTCAACCATGCGCTCAAGGCCGTGGTGAAGGATTACACCAACCTCATGTGCAAAGGTGGGGTCGTAACTTACGCAGTTTGGAATAGTTCCGGCCAAAATATGACTGTGGCCATCCTCATGCTGTAATCCCTCTCCGTTGAGAGTTGTGCGTCCGGAAGTGCCCCCTAACAAAAAGCCTCTAGCCTGCATATCTCCGGCCGCCCAAGCTAGGTCTCCAATCCTTTGAAAACCAAACATTGAGTAATAGACATAAAAGGGAATCATTATCCGATTATTGGTAGAGTAAGAGGTCGCTGCAGCAATCCAACTGCTCATACCGCCTGCCTCATTAATTCCTTCTTGAAGAATTTGACCAGCTACGTCTTCTCTGTAATACATCACCTGATCTTTATCAACCGGGGTGTACTGTTGCCCTGCAGGGTTATAAATTCCAATTTGTCTAAATAGACCCTCCATACCAAACGTTCTGGCCTCATCTACCAAAATAGGAACAACTCTTGGACCAATATCTTTATCTCTGAGCAACTGGGTCAGGAAACGAACGTATGCCTGAGTGGTTGAAATTTCTCTGCCCTCTGTGGTCGGCTCCATGACAGCTTTAAAAGTATCGATTGGAGGCACCTTAAAACTCTCACTGGCTTGGGTGCGTCTATGAGGCAAATATCCCCCCAGGGCTTTGCGTCTTTCGTGAAGATACTGTATCTCCGGTGTATCGTCTGCAGGTTTGTAAAAAGGAATACTAGGTAATTCACTATCTGGAATTGGAATATTAAAGCGATCACGAAACGCTTTTATGTCTTCGTCTAGTAACTTCTTAGTCTGGTGAACCGTATTCTTGCCCTCTCCTACTTTGCCCATACCAAAACCTTTTACGGTTTTGATCAGCAACACGCTAGGTTGTCCTTTGTGATTGACCGCTTTTGCATAAGCCGCATGAACCTTTTGGGGATCATGTCCACCTCTTCGTAGATTCCATATTTCTTGATCTGTCATTTTGGAGACCATTTCAAGAGTTTCTGGACTACGTCCAAAGAAATGCTTTCTTACATAAGCACCATCATTCGCTTTAAAGGCTTGATAGTCACCGTCCAATGTGTCCATCATTATTTTGTGGAGTGCACCGTCCTTATCTTTAGCTAACAATTGATCCCAATCGCTACCCCAAATGACCTTGATGACGTTCCATCCAGCGCCCCTGAACTCACCCTCCAATTCTTGAATAATTTTGCCATTGCCCCTGACCGGGCCATCTAATCTTTGTAAATTACAGTTGATGACGAAGATAAGGTTGTCTAATTTCTCACGCGCTGCCATTCCGATAGCACCAAGTGACTCGACTTCGTCCATCTCCCCATCTCCGCAGAAAACCCAAACTTTCCTGTTCTCTGTATTGGCGATGCCTCTGGCGTGTAAATACTTTAAAAATCTAGCTTGGTAAATTGCCATCAAAGGCCCAAGTCCCATCGATACAGTTGGAAACTGCCAAAATTCAGGCATCAACTTGGGATGTGGATAACTAGATAAGCCCTTACCGTCTACCTCTTGTCTGAAATTAAGGAGTTGCTCCTCCGTAAGTCGGCCCTCTAAATAAGCTCTAGCGTAAACGCCGGGGGAGACGTGTCCCTGTATAAATATGAGGTCACCACCGTGATTTTCACTCTCAGCGTGCCAAAAATGATTAAAACCAGCGCCAAACATATGAGCAAGTGAAGCAAAAGAACCGATATGTCCTCCTAAATCACCCCCATCTACCGGATGATGTCGATTAGCTTTTACGACCATTGCCATGGCGTTCCAGCGCATGTAAGCCCGCAAACGCTCTTCAATCTCAATATTGCCTGGACATTTTTCCTCGTCCTCGGGAGAAATTGTATTGAGATAAGCCGTGTTCCCTGAAAAAGGCATGTCGATGCTATTTTCGCGAGCATGCGCCAATAATTGCTCTAATAAATAATGAGCCCTATCTGTTCCCTGGGCTTGAATGACAGCAGACAAAGCATCTTTCCACTCTTTAGTTTCTAAGCTATCTAAATCACTTTCAGATATAGATTTCAATCCAGATTTATCAATTAACATTTTGTCTCCTTATACTGCTTTTGAAGCATTAAATCATTTTTATATGTATCTATCTTAATTCTCTCATAAATTATTTATTTATTTCAAATCGTGCGCAATGATTTTATATTATGAAATTTTATTGATTTAATTTTCTATCAAACTTCAAAAGTATAAAAATAGGCTTTGAAGTAAGGAAATTAATGGCATTTTAAAAAAAATGGGGTTAATAAATTAAACTAAATAGATATACCGAATATGCCAAACAAAAACTCAACTATTTTAAAAAAAATCTCAACAAAATGGTTGAGTTGGTGGCGCAAACAAAGTCCCATTCGCCAAGATAGGTTGGCTTTATTGGCTCCTCTCACAGCAGTAATCCTTTTTTTAGCTGCAATCTTCAGTGCCTTTGCTTACCTCAGATATGAGGAAATGCTCAGAGAACAAGAAATACTCAGGAGTGATGTTGAATACATTCAACAACACGTAAGGCTAAGAGTACTAGAAAGGCAGGAGCAAGCAATTCGCATAGCCAACGAAATTGCCAAAGATGAAGTTATTAATGAAGAACTAAAGCAATTATTTAAAAATTACATCCGAGATTATCCAGAATTAAATTCAATTGCCTGGATCGGTGGTGACATGCGTATCAAAGAAAGCGCATCCAGTGGTGTAATTGACAAATTTCAACAAATTAAAAATAAAGAAAAGCTAAGTGAAGTTGCCAGTATCAATGCCTTTAATTTATCAAAAGAGATTCATCAATCGATTTACTCAAAACCGTTTCCAAGTAATCACTCTCAAAATTTAGATAAAAGTCTTGGGAGCAGCACAGGAAATAGCAATGTTATTCAGCTTTATGTCCCTCTTTATAAATCAGGGGTCTTTACTGGGGCATTGATGACAGAGTTCGAGATAGATGGCTTGCTCAGAATTAGTGTCCCTTCTGAAATAACCTCTAGGGATGCAATCTCAATCATTGAACCGAATGGTCGTTTGGTTGCGGGACATCTTGCTACAAAGCAAAAATCCCTCCTCCCTCAACTCCCTTGGTCCACAAACTCTTTTGAAACCACAGCCCCTTTATCTCCCTTTGGAGATACCTTGGTTATCAAGGCCAGCAACTACAGAACATCTCAAGGGCTTATTGGAAATGCATTATTTAGACTCGTTGCAGCCCTAAGCATATTGACTGCGTGGATGCTTGTAGGCACATGGAGGCACACCAAGCGCAGACTTCAGGCACAAGAAGCTCTTTTATCCGAGACCAACTTCAGAAGGGCGATGGAGAATTCGATGTTGACGGGCATGCGGGCCATGGACATGCAAGGCAAAATCACGTACGTTAATTCTGCATTTTGTCAAATGACTGGATGGAATGAAAATGAACTAGTTGGTGGCTCACCACCGTTCCCATATTGGCCCGAGGAATACAAATCAACCCTCACCATCATGCTTCAAAACGAGCTGAAGGGATTAACACCGTCAGGGGGTTATCAGGTTAAAGTTCAACATCGATCTGGCAAAATTTTTGATGCTCGTCTATATGTCTCCCCTCTGGTTGACGCATACGGCATCCAAACCGGATGGATGACGTCTATGACGGACATTACAGAGCCAAACAAAATTAGAGATCAGCTATCTGCTTCTCACGAAAGGTTCACAACGGTTTTGGAAGCCTTAGATGCCTCAGTCTCTGTTACCCCACTTGGCAGTACTGAATTACTATTTGCGAATAAACTTTACCGACAGTGGTTTGAAAACGTAAGCGAAGGACATCTATCCTTGGTTTACAAGGCTGGAATGCCAAATTCAGATGCGAGTACAGTGGAGGAAGAAGATAACTTAGCAGGATTCCCCTCCGCGTCAATGGAGGACGCGACCTCTGAAAATGCTGAAATATTTATCCCTACCCTTAACAAGTGGTTGGAAGTCAGAGCAAGATATTTAAATTGGGTAGACGGTAGGTTGGCTCAAATGGTGATTGCAACAGACATTACGGCCCGCAAAAAAGCTCAAGAACAGGCAAAGATTCAGGAAATGCATGCTCAGGCCTCAAGCCGTTTAATCACAATGGGTGAGATGGCTTCCAGTGTGGCCCATGAATTAAACCAACCATTAACCGCCATCACCAATTACTGCACGGGAATGATTTCTCGTATTTCCAAAAAACAAATTTTAGAATCAGAATTACTAATCACCCTAGAAAAAACGTCAAAACAAGCCCAAAGAGCGGGACAAATCATCCAAAGAATTAGAAGTTTCGTTAAGCGAAGCGAAGCGAATCAAGTCCCCTGCGACGTAACTGTTACGACAATGGAGGCAATTGAACTTGCAGAAATTGAGTTAAAACGAAGGAGAGTCCGTTTCAATCACTATTTTGGACCTCGCCTACCCCTTGTAAGTATGGACAAAATATTGATCCAACAAGTACTCATTAATTTGCTTAAAAATGCAGCAGAATCAGTAGACCATACTGGAAAAGAGGCTCCAAACCGACTGGTTGAACTCAACGTAATTTCAAGCGTAGTGGAGGGACAAGATAGGGTCGAATTCACAGTAAAAGATACTGGGGGGGGACTAGCACCTGAGGTGCTTAATAGGCTTTTCGAAGCATTTTTCTCAACCAAGACTGAAGGACTCGGTATAGGCCTGAATTTATGTCGCAGTATCGTTGAATCTCATCAAGGACGAATGCATGCCCAGAACCTATACAATGATGATCAAATTACGGGATGCTGCTTCTCTTTTTGGCTGCCTGCAATTAGCTCTAAAATGCCAGTTGCTGAAACAATTTTTAATGATTCACGGAGTTACTCATGAGTTTAATACCCAAAAAAGGGACTGTATATGTTGTTGATGACGACGAGGCGGTGCGCGACTCACTGCAATGGCTTCTGGAAGGAAAGGACTACAGAGTCCGTTGTTTCGATTCCGGTGAAACATTTTTGGGTAGATATGATCCAAAGGAAGTAGCCTGCCTCATTGTTGATATACGAATGGGTGGTATGACTGGGTTGGAATTACAAGAGCGCCTGATTGAGCGAAAATCCCCTCTTCCTATAGTATTCATCACTGGCCACGGAGACGTACCCATGGCAGTGGACACTATGAAAAAGGGAGCTCTTGATTTCATTCAAAAACCGTTCGAGGAAGAACAACTCGTATCAATCGTAGAGCGTATGCTTGAAGTAGCTAAAGAATCATTCTCTGAGAGTCTACAAGCCGCTTCCAGACATGCATTGATCTCAAAGCTAACAACCCGTGAAACCCAGGTTCTAGAGAGAATCGTTGCCGGACGCTTGAATAAACAAATAGCCGATGACCTGGGTATAAGCATCAAAACTGTTGAGGCCCATAGAGCTAACATTATGGAAAAACTCAACGCGAATACGGTTGCGGACCTGCTCAAGATTGCTCTAGGCCAAAGCGCTCCAAAGCCTGCGTAATTTCTTCACCCATGAGGTGAATCATCATGAAAGCTTCAACTAATTCCCGCTTTATAGCATCGAGATAGTTGGAGCTTTTTTATTTTTCTATAACCTTTATTTTTTATTAGTCAAAAATATTATGAGTGCTATGTTAATCAATGGCGTTGAACTCTCTAAAACCATAAGATCAAAAGTCAGCCTTAAGACTCAAGAACTCAAGAACAAGGGTATCACCCCTGGATTAGCTGTAATTATTGTTGGTGAAAACCCTGCCAGTCAGGTTTATGTTCGCAATAAAGTGAAGGCATGTGAAGAGGTTGGATTCTTTTCAAGTCTAGATAAGTACTCGTCAGATATTTCTGAATCCGAACTTCTAGTCCATATAGAAAAGTTAAACTTAAATCCTAAAATCCACGGTATTTTGGTTCAATTGCCCCTACCTGAACACATCAACTCATCCCGAGTAATTGAAGCTATTGATCCTAGTAAAGATGTAGACGGATTTCACATCTCCAGTGCGGGTGCTCTGGTTAAAGGAATACCGGGATTTTGGCCATGTACGCCCTTTGGATGTATCAAAATGTTGGAAAGCATCAACTATGATTTAAAGGGTAAGCACGCAGTCGTAATTGGTCGCTCTCACATTGTTGGCAAACCCATGGCTCTCATGTTACTTGACAAAAATGCGACTGTTACCATCTGTCATAGCGCCACCGTCAACCTCAAGGCAATAACTCTCCAAGCCGATGTGATTGTGGCAGCAGTAGGCAAAATAAACATACTGACCAAAGACATGGTTAAGCCAGGCGCAGTTGTCTTAGATGTAGGCATGAACAGGGACTCTCAGGGCAAATTATGCGGGGACGTTGATTTTGAAGGCGTCAGCGAAATTGCCTCTTATATCACTCCTGTTCCTGGTGGTGTTGGTCCTATGACGATAACTATGCTTTTGCAAAATACATTGGACTCTGCAGAAAAAAACTCAAACTAAACATACCGAAATAAAGACGATCAAATGAATCCCTCTGAGCTACTTAACTTTGATGATTTGCCACTTTTTAACAAAATTACACCTGAGCAAGTTTTACCTGGAATATCTGAGCTCATTCGGAATGCTGAAATTGCATTAAAGGAAGTAACTGAGCCCTCATTTCCCGCAGAATGGCAAGCCATTGCAAATGTTTTGGATGTCAATACCGAAAAACTTAACCGAGCCTGGAGCGCAGTAAACCACCTTAACAGTGTTGCAGATAATCCTGTTCTTCGTGCTGTTTATAACGAAACGCTTCCACTCGTGACCGAGTTTTGGACTGCATTGGGTAGCAACGAAGCTCTTTATGCAAAATACAAAAATATTGATATTAAAAAATTGAACGTAGTTCAAAAAGAAGCTCATAAAAAGGCTTTAAAAGGATTTGTATTATCTGGTGCTGAGTTATTGGAGTCCGACAAATTAAAGTTTGCTGAAATTCAGTCCCGCTTGTCTGAGTTATCTCAAAAATTTAGTGAAAACGTACTTGATGCGACAGATAAATGGACCTACTTTGCCAGTGAAGAGGAGATGCGAGGCGTACCTGAGGACGTTAAAACAAGTGCTCTTCAAGCAGCATCTCAAAGTGGTCAACAAGGTTACAAACTCACGCTCAAAATGCCTTGCTATTTTCCGGTCATGCAATTCGCTGAATCAAAAAGCCTAAGAGAAAAAATATACAGAGCATTTGCTACCCGCGCCTCAGATCAGGGAGATATCAGTTTTGACAACACAAAAATCATTGAAGAGACCCTTAAGCTCAGAGCACAAGAGGCGGCTTTGCTCGGATTCGATAACTACGCAGAATTATCTTTGGCAACAAAAATGGCCAAATCGCCTGATGAGGTGATTGAATTTTTATACACACTTGCTAGACGTGCAAAACCCTACGCGGAGCGGGATGTGATGGAGTTGAGAAAATTTGCACTAGAGGAACTCAAAATCAATGATCCAAGTCCGTGGGACTGGACTTTTATATCAGAGAAACTAAAGGAAGCACGGTACGCGTTTAGCGAGCAAGATCTTAAAGCTTATTTTCCAGCACCAAAGGTACTCGCAGGTCTTTTTAGAATTGTTGAAAAATTATTTGAAGTTAATATTTCTAAGGACAGTGCCCCAGTCTGGCACGAGAGTGTGGAGTTCTACAAAATTGAGAGGAATGGGGCCCTAGTTGGACAATTTTACTTAGACCCAGGGGCGCGCAGTGGTAAAAGAGGTGGCGCTTGGATGGACGATGTGAGGGCTCGTTGGTTGCGACCCGATAATAAGAAGCTACAAACCCCAATTGCCCACTTGGTTTGTAATTTTGCGGAGGGTATAAACGGAGCTCCCCCGCTTTTGACGCACGATGACGTCATCACTTTATTTCATGAATTCGGTCATGGACTGCATCATCTTCTTACGCAGGTCGATGAGCGCGATGTTTCTGGAATATCGGGTGTAGAGTGGGATGCAGTGGAATTGCCTAGTCAGTTTATGGAGAACTTTTGCTGGGACTGGAATGTTCTGGAAAACCTGACCCAGCATGTGCAATCTGGTCGCCCTCTCCCAAGGGAGCTCTTTGAAAAGATGATTGCCGCTAAGAACTTTCAAAGTGGGATGCAAACTTTGCGACAAGTTGAGTTCTCGCTCTTTGACATGAAACTGCATTGCTTAACAAACTCTTGCGATTCATTTATGAATCTTCTGAGTGAGATCAAAAAAGAAATTGCAGTGCTTCCAACCCCTGATTGGAGCAGATCGCCGCACAGTTTCAGCCATATATTTGCGGGGGGATACGCTGCCGGCTATTACAGTTACAAGTGGGCAGAGGTACTAAGTGCTGATGCTTACGGGGCGTTTGAGGAATCGGTCGACAGCAACGGAGAACCAAGCCTTGAAACAGGTCGCAGGTATAGGCATAATATTTTAGAGGTCGGAAGCTCTCGCCCAGCAATCGAGTCTTTTAAAGCATTTAGGGGTAGAGAACCTAATCTAGATGCATTGATGCGTCACCAAGGAATGCAAGAAAAAATCACTGAGTCAGCCCATTGACCGTTGAACAAAATTCAAGGTTTTAACACCCTCTGATGTCGCAAGTAAACATTTTGAGGCTCTTTGGTTAGCAAATACACCCACTGTAACAACACCGGGCCATTGATTAACCATGGATTCAAAAGCCAATGGATCATCGATACTTAGACCCATGACGTCTAAAATATTTTGCCCGTTATCGGTTACCAACGGTTTATTGTCTTTAAGCCTCAACTTAGCTTTGCCGCCCAGAGCCTCGAATTTACGAGCTATATTCGCCTCAGCCATAGGTATGATTTCTACGGGTAACGGGAATCGACCCAATTTATTAACTAATTTAGTCTCATCTGCAATACAAATAAACTCCAATGCCATAGAGGCAACAATTTTTTCTCTCGTAAGAGCGGCACCTCCGCCCTTGATCATGTATCCGCTGTGATCGATCTCATCCGCTCCGTCGATATAAATACTGAGTTCCTCAACCTGATCCGTTTCCAAGACATCAACTCCAAGTTCTTTCAATAATTTTGTTGTGGCTACAGAGCTCGATACAGCGCCTTTTATACCTTTACAAAGCTCTTCATGACTACCAAGGGCTTTGATAAAGTGATTCACTGTTGAGCCAGTTCCAACACCTATCACAACACCACGGCGAACATATTTGAGCGCTTCAAGTCCTACGAGAGCTTTTAATTCATCTTGGGTCATACTAAATAGTCACTTAAGTTTTTTTGGAAAGATTTTTTTGCTAAACAAGAATCTGAGAAAATATCTAAATCTCAATAGGTTTTAATTATCTAATGTCTTTAACAAGTTTTATTAATTTTTTTTACTCCCGTGTACTGCGTCCGGTTCTATTTCTCCTAGACGGTGAAAAAGCTCACGACTTGACCCTTGGATTTCTCAGGAATACACAGCATTCTTTTTTGAATATTCTATATAGACAAACCAGAGTCCAGGACCCCATTGAGTTGCTTGGTTTGAAATTTCCAAATAAGGTGGGTTTAGCTGCTGGCCTAGATAAGAACGCTGCCTGCATAGACGCCTTTGATGCAATGGGTTTTGGTTTCGTTGAGGTTGGTACAGTAACGCCCCTTGCACAGCCAGGCAATCCAAAGCCAAGAATGTTCAGAATTGAGTCGCATAACGCTCTAATCAACCGGCTTGGGTTTAACAATTTAGGAATTCAAAGTTTTATTAGTAACGTAGAGCGCTCTAAGTTTAAAGAAAATGCAGTAACCGAGCCAAATAGCGCTTCTCAAAGCCGTATCCTACTTGGACTGAACATTGGAAAAAATGCATTAACTCCCATTGAGGATGCGACAAAAGACTACCTGATTTGTTTGAAAGAGGTTTACCCTTATGCTGATTATGTAACGATCAATATTTCTAGCCCAAATACCAAAAATTTGCGGTCTTTGCAAAATGATGAGGCCTTGGAAGAACTCCTGAGCAGTCTTGAGCAGGAAAGAGCGCGGCTAAAATCTCACCACAACAAGCATGTCCCACTATTTCTCAAGATTGCACCAGACCTTGATGACTCACAAATTGAAGTCATAGCGAATACACTGAATGCTGTATCCTCTAAAAGTCCCTCAAACGAGGACTCCTCCAGTTCAGGTTTAAAGGGGTCTTGGGGACTCATAGCAACAAACACAACGCTATCCAGGTCCGCAGTTGAGGGCACTAAACATTCCAGTGAGGCTGGAGGACTATCAGGGAGCCCAGTTTTAGAGCTCAGTAACAGAGTCATTCAAAAAATGAGACACCATTTAGGGGCGGACTTTGTGATTATTGGTGTTGGGGGAATAATGTCTGCTGAGGACGCATTAGCTAAAGTTAAGGCCGGAGCAAACTTAGTGCAAATTTATACTGGTCTGATTTATAAAGGACCAGGTTTAGTCTCTCAGATTGCCAATGCATTAAAAATGAATGCTTAAATGTTATTCGCGCGTGAGTTTCATTGCTTTGTTAAGCGACTTAGGACTTCATCGGCAATTGCCAATGAACTTGTTATACCGGGAGACTCAATCCCTAACAAATGGATTAGCCCAGGTATTTTGTGCTCTTTATGGTCAGATATCTTGAAGTCTGCACTCGACTCATTTGGAGCATTGATTTTTGGTCTAATGCCAGCGTAACCGGGTATCAATGAGTCGTCCTTTAATCCAGGCCAGTAACTACGGACTGCTTCATAAAAACGCTCCCCCCTTACTGGATCTACACTCAAAATATTCGGATCTTCAACCCACTCGACATCGGGACCAAATTTAACCTGCCCCCCCAGGTCAAGAGTCAGGTGAACCCCAAGTCCTGCAGCCTCAGGGACTGGATAGATAAGCCTCTTGAAGGGGGACTTACCTTGAAGAAGAAAATAATTACCTTTTGCGTAATATGCATTCGGTAGATTTGAATCATCTGCGCCAGAAAATAGTTTAGCCAAATTTGGCGCATGAAGACCTGCACAATTAACTACCCACTTAGCAAGAAGTCTGTCCCCTGTACTGGTTTGAATACAAATCCCCTTCTCACTGCACTCAGCACCTATCACTTCAGTTTGAAATACGACCGTACCGCCGGCGCTTTCAAAGTCGCCTTGCAGACTTAGCATGTAACTGTGTGTATCAAGAATACCTGTACTAGGAGATAAAAGTGCTGAGGTGCAAAAGAGTTCTGGCTCAATTGCAATGGCCTGATTTTGAGTTAACAGCTCAAGGTCCATAACTCCATTAAGCTCTGCTTTTGCTTTAATAGCTTTAAGCATTTGGTCTTGAGCAGCATTAGTCGCAACTATTAACTTGCCCAAGCGTTTATAGGGTAGACCTCTTTCCTCAAGGTAACTGTAAAGAAGCTCTTTACCCTGAACACATAACTTGGCTTTTAAAGTGTTCTGGGGATAATAAATACCCGCATGAATAACTTCACTGTTTCTAGAGCTTGTCTGTGTCCCAATACTTGAGGCACGCTCTAATACAAAAACATCAGGCGCTACGTGTGAATTGGCCAATTCGTTAGCTATGGCTCTAGCCACAGCAAGTCCAACCACTCCTGCCCCAATTACAACGGCACTAACTTGCTCCACGAGTATTCCGATTCAAATAAAGGGTAGATTCTAATCTGTGCTATTAATAAGTCCTAGACGTAAAAATGCCCGTCAGATTAGTGACGGGCATGTGGGGGGCAAGTTAGTTTTAGTGTGGAACTAAATCTTATACCTTAGACTCTTTTTCTTGTTGTCTTCGCTGGAGCAGCCTTAGGAGCGGCATGGCTTGCTGCAGACATCACAGAGTGAGTCATTGATTTAATGTTTGTTTCAGCCATTTCTGTAGCTTGCTTTACAGCTTTTTGAACTTGCTCTAATGCTTGGGTTCCACTAGCGATAGCAGTTTTGATCGCAGTTACTGCAGCCTCTGAACCAGCAGGTGCATTTTTAGACATTGTGTCAACCAGACTATGCAATGAATCCTGAGCTTCAGAGATTTTGCTCTCAACTGCTTCAGTGAAATGTGAACCGGTTCCAGTAGCGATGTCATAAAGATGGCGGTTGTAGCTCAAAACTTTCTCAGCGAGTGGCTGGAACATGTTAGCCTGTAATGCAAGCAGCTCTTGGCTATCTTTGGCACTGAGTGCGGCGTGAGTGTGGGAATGGGAATCAGCCATTGCTGCCTTTGTTGCGGCAAGGTTGAGTTCAATAAGTTTTTCTACGCCAGCAACTGCAGTGTTGGTTAGACCAACTAAAGTCTCAATGTTTGCTTTGTTTGCGGCTACGATTTGCTCAGGTGTCATTGTCATTTGAAAGCTCCAGATGTTAAATAATTAAAATTTTAAAAAAATCAGCAATAGTTACTAAGTCTGGAATCTTCGTCCCTTTCGCTCAGCATGCATTTAGTATAGGGAAAACACCAACAATTTGCACCTAAACGGCGACTCAAGAACAATCTTTAGGGGTGAGATACTAATTTCTGTAATCAATCAATCACTAGTTAAATCAATAAAGAAAGAATCCCGCAGGTCAAAATTAATTAGAAATAATTAATTAAAAGGGTTTTTAACCCAATTTTGCGCTTCTATAAAGACTTTTTCTGGCAAATCTTGGTTCTGCAAATAAGACACAACGGAGTTGATGACTTTCTGCATTTCCAGGGCCTTGGCTAAGCCCTCCTTATCTTTCGTGAAGTCTATAGATCCAGACATACTCACTCTATCGGATCTGTTCTCAATTTGGAAATCATCCCAACTCAAGACCTGAGACTCATTTTGAAAGGGATCAAAATCCTTTTTAGTTAGGCTCATATTTTCAAAACTCCATGGTGTTTAATCCCACCCTGAACCGGATCGTTCGTGGTGGGGAGTAGGCTTGGGTAAGTTGATTAATATATTTTTTTGATCTTTAGGTAGGTTAGGCATAAGGTCAATCCCGGACAGGCTTTGTAACTCGGCCAGGCTGACCACCTTGTACTCATCTGTAGCCTCGTTTAATACCAAGTAGGCGGACGCCCTATTTTGCCTGGGATCATAGATTAACTTAAATAAATGGGTAGGCACCATTACTCTATTTCTTAGTTGTTGGACTTGAGATCCTATAAACAACGGACCTGTAATGATAAATAAGTCTCCATTGGATTTGGCCCATGTCCGTGTAGCACTCTCAATACCTTCCCAAAGGTGTCTATTATTATTAGGATTTTGAGGAATCATATTGGCCAAAGAAAAACTCTCTTGTTGAGCCTCCTCTGAGGGCTGATCAGCTGAAGGACTCATGTGGCCACGGTCAAAGCCTGAATGAGCATAATCGGATAGAAATGCTCTATCTCTTTCAGGCAGTCTATACTCTTCGTGAAATGCATTGACCCTTTTTAGACCTCTTGCCATACTTAATGACTCGCGGGTCAAATGTTCTGCCGACCACAAAGGTGTTCGGGAAATAGCTGAATAACCAACAGCAAAACTCTTGAAACAAAGCAGGTGGTAACTTTGTTGTAGCTTAGGATTGAGGACTTGGGGTGCGCCAGAGCCCTGGAAAAATCCCGGGCAAACATTGTTAGCCGTTGAGTTGCTGTTGATGCCCAGTTCATTGCTAAAAGAATTCAGACTGGTCAATAAAAATAGGTAAACAATAATCTTAAAATTCATGTCAATCAAGCAGAAAAAGTTTTAGGGCCCCAACCTCATACATGATAACCTGCCGAACCATTAAACCAGTTTCTATCAAACCATAAATCGGAACAAATGACCGCATTTCTTAACAAACAAGACTCACTTGACTTAAGGGAGCCAGATGAATTATCAGAAGACTTTGAAGCCTTAGCTCGCAGACTCCAAAGCAATCCCAACTATAAGGTACTTAGAAGACTAAACCCTCATTCTGTATTCAATGAAGATCCGCCAGAGCGAGCTTTGAGCAAAGGCGTCATACTGGATACCGAAACAACTGGCATGGACGTGAGTAAGGACAAGATCATAGAACTAGGAATGATTTTGTTTGAATTCGACCCACAAACTGGGGTCATATACAAAGTTCTTAAAAGCTTCGATGAGTATGAGGACCCAGGATTTCCAATTCCCCCAGAGTCTACTGCAGTTCACAACATAACAGATGATATGGTCATGGGACGATCTATATCAGACAGAGAAGTTGAACAATTTCTAAACAAAGTGAGCGTGATCATTGCCCACAATGCAGGTTTTGACCGTGCGTTTGTAGAAGCAAGATGGCCTATATTCGAAGAGTTTTTATGGGGATGTAGCTTAAAAGATATAGACTGGAAGGCAGAGGGTTTTGGTTCAGCAAAACTTGATTATTTGGTCTATACGCAGGGATTTTTTTACGATGCCCACCGCGCGGATGCCGATTGTTGTGCTTTGCTTGAGCTGCTCAGTGCGACTCTTCCAAGTAGCCAACAACCCGCACTTCTGCAGCTTCTTGAATCTCTAAACCAGCCCCAAATTCGTTTATTCGCACTCGGCTCCCCCTTTGAGACAAAAGATATTTTGAAACAACGAAACTACCGTTGGTCCCCCGACTTGAGAAGTTGGCACAGAACTCTTTCTACAGAACGGGAATTAGAAGCCGAGCTTTCTTGGTTAAAGCGAAATGTCTATGAAAACCGAAAAGCGGTTGTGGAGACCGAGACCATAGGAGGTAAAGTTAGATACTCTCAAAGAGGAGGTGAGAGAAAACAAATTGCTTTGTAAACCGAAATCACAAACTTGACAATTCAAAAAGGTAAGCAAATGAAAACTGTATTCAAATGTATTTCAATGATTGGCATCGTACTTTTTAGTTTTAACACTTCAGGTGTTTATGCTAAGACGAGTGGTACATATCCCATAGTGCACTACCGGGAGGTTCCAGCGCCAATTCAAGAACTCTATAACCGCAATGAGCCTGATCTTGGCGATGTCGGCAGTTGTGCGACAGCGTTTGATAGTTTGTCGGATGATGACAAGATGGTTTTTACGTGCTCAATTTACATCAAAATCCTCGCAGAAGGTGAGCGAAGAGCCATCAAAAGGTGCGAGGAAATGAAACAGCCAAAAAACATTAAAGCAGCCTGTCGAATTATTTCCAAATAGTCCAAATATTTAATCGACTCAATTAATGAGTTAGTGAAATCGCCTGGACGAAATTAGACACAACACATGCAAGCGCAATGCAATAAGCAATGGTTCTAAGTGAGGCTTTGTCAACAAGGTAGAACAAAACGTATAAAGATCTAAATAAAATAAACAATCCACAACTCATGCTGAGGGTTGCTAGATTAACACCTGCGCCAAGAGCACAAAACACACTGACCGCAAAAAAAGGAAAAGCCTCAAAGCAATTGGCCTGAGCTGAGTTAGCCCTGGCCCTGTAGCCAGTTTGTTTTGACAACCAAGCACGCGGATCGTGATTGTCAAAATCCTTAAATCCCCACTTGGCAATCGCAGTGCAAAAAATAGGCATCAAGCCAGAAATAAGCAACGAGAGGTAAACAGTTTCCATTGTTAGATAGTTTTTGTTAAGAAGACCAATCATATCTTGAAAAATCAAAGATTAATTCAATGAAATATTTATCCTTAATGAACCTAATCGTGCTTAAAATCTCGTTATCTAAATGTTAATGAGGACAGAGTATGTTCAAAGTTATCGTATTCGACGCCTACGGAACATTATTTGACGTGTATTCAGTCTCTAAATTGGCAGAGGCCCTATTTCCAGGCCGCGGTCAAGAGTTGTCTATTCTTTGGAGAGACAAGCAAATTGAATACACGCGGCTTATCACAATGAGTGATCCCCACAATCCAAACGGAAGTAGGCATTATCAATCTTTTTGGGACATCACAAGATTGGCCTTAAATTACAGTTGCCAGAAACTAAAACTTGAACTGACTGCTCAAGCGCAGAAAGAACTGTTAGACGAGTATGCAGAACTAAAAGCATTCCCTGAGAACTTAGGAGTACTCCATGATCTGCAAAAACGGGGGTTTAAGAATGCCATTTTGTCAAACGGAAGTCCCAAGATGTTGGATTGTGCAGTAAAAAGTGCCGGAATGAGCACACTTTTAGATAGAGTGATCTCCGTTGATAGTGTGCGTCAGTTCAAGGTATCTCCCGAGAGCTATGACTTGGTTTTACAAAGTTACGCAGTTGACAAACGCGAGGTGTTGTTTGTTTCCAGTAACTCTTGGGATGCACTGGGTGCTACTTGGTTCGGATTTAGAAGCTTTTGGGTAAACCGTCAAGGACTACCCTTTGAGACATTAGGACCCAAGCCCACCCACACGGGATCATCCCTTGAAGATGTGCTTGCCTTAGCTTTGCAGGCAAATTAGCCTGTATTTAAGCTTACCACTCTCCCCCTGAGTTTTTTAATACTGCCTCGACCGCTAGTGCAACACTTGCTAAATTTGCATCCTCAGCGTTGCAATGAGAAAGCATCAAACCCATTGGAAGTTCACCCGGGGCCTGCATGGGTAGTGAGAAAGAACAGCCATCAAGAAAATTAATTGCAGAAGTATTTCTAAGAAGTAGTCCATTGACCCTAAAAAACTCCTCTTCAGAGTCTAAAAGTCCTTGAGTTTTAGGTGCTTGCAGGGGGACGGTAGGACTGAGAAGCGCATCAAAAGGTCGAAGTATTGACTCTACTCGTTTAATCCAAGCTTTTCTTGCATCTAGCAATTTTATGTACTGAGCTGCAGTAACTCCCTTTCCAAGAAGCATGCGTTTGACAACCCTTGAATCCATTTGGTCCGCTGCGCTCTCAACAAATTGCTCATAGGCTGCGTAAGACTCTATTGATGCTAGACCACCAGGCGCATTGATTTGAGAGATTTCAGCAAATTCCTTAAGATCAATCTCAATAATCTGAGCACCATTTTTAGATAAAAGTGCAATAGATTTCTCAAAAGTTTTGGCAACTTGAGGCTCTAAATTATCTTGTAAAAGTGTTTTAGATACAGCTAATCGCATACCAGCTACTGATCGGGGTTTGACGTTTAAAGCCTCACCTGATAATAGCGCGTCAATCAACAATGAGTCTTTTACGCTCCTAGTCATTGCACAAACAGTGTCCAATGATCTAGCAAGCTCAACCGCACCTTGGATTGGCACTCTGAACATTGAGCTTTTAAAACCAACCAATCCACAAAGTGCCGCGGGAACTCTAATAGATCCTCCAGTATCTGACCCTATAGCGGCAACGCATAGGCCAAGGGCAACTGAAACTGCTGCACCAGAACTTGACCCTCCAGGTACACGGTGTTCAAGAGCGTCACTTGGATTTTGGGGCGTACCCCAATGGGGGTTAATTCCAACGCCAGAGAATGCAAATTCACTCATGTTGGTCTTACCTAAAATTGCCATTCCGGCATTTCTGATACGTTTGACGATCTCAGCGTCCGATTTAGCAGACGCTCCCCCCCTTAAGACCTTGGTCGCTGACTCGGTCGTTTCATCCTTAACATCGTAAAGATCCTTGATCGTAATAGGTAGTCCGGCCAAAGGGTGTAAAGACACCCCAGATTTAATTTGGGAATCTGTATATCTGGCAGATGACAATGCTGACTCTGAATATTTTTTAGTAAATACATTGGCTGCGTTGGGTAAATCGGTCGCTTTTAAACACTCCTCGACCAATTCAGTGTAGGAAATTGTGCCTTTAGTGATTTCATTTTTAATTAAATCAATGGTTGTTGTGATGGGCATATTTTGAGTATTTTTCATTTTTTAAAAGCAAGATAGATATCATCAATTCTAGAAGCTAAATTAAAGTCTTTATCTGTTAAACCACCAACGTCGTGCGTAAATAATTTAATCTTAACCATGTTGTAGACATTTGACCAATCTGGGTGATGCTCCATTTTCTCAGCCACCAAGGCTGTGCTTGACATGAACCCAAAAGCCTCAACAAAATTATTGAAACTGAAGCTTCTGGTTATATGGTCAGGCTCTTTGGCGAATGTCCAATTAGGCAAAGAAGCAAATCGTTTTTTAAAATCAGCGGTTGATGAGTCTAATTTAACCATATTTAGATACTACTTTAGAAAACAATTACACTTGACAGAGAAAATTAGTTGAAAGCCCAAAATACTTAATTTAGGTAAATTAATAGATTTGCAATTCTCAAAAGTCGTTACTTAAAAACATCAAGCAATTATGCAATCATCTTACAGCAATAAAAAATTACAGCTCTTCTACGATGGTGATTGCCCGCTTTGCAAAGCAGAAATGGAATTTTTAGAACGCCGTGACAAAAATAATTACATTGGATTTGTTGATGTAAGGCTCCCCCATGCTTTAGAGCCCTTAAAAGGCGTTTCATGCGAGGTCGCTCTAAACGCTATTCACGCTCGAACAGATACAGGTGAGATTTTAATGGGCATAGATGCGTTTTGTATCGCATATCAACTTACAGGGCTGAACCTACTGGCCTGGATCTTAAGCAGAAAATCGCTGAGACCTATCCTGAATTACGGCTACCGCGTGTTTGCGCGAAACAGACATTCGATATCAAGAATTTGGGCTTTTATTTTTTTAAAAAATAACGCAAAGTCAAAAAAATAATTACGCATCGACTTTCAACATTATCTTACCAATGTGCTGAGAAGACTCAAGTAAGACATGCGCTTCGCAGGCCTCAAGCAGACCGAAAACCTTATATATAACTGGACTAACCCTCTTATTTTCCAAAAGTGGCCAAACGTGCTCCAAGAGCTCTTTGGCCATTTGTGCTTTATCTTGAGCAGTCCTGGGTCTTAAAGTCGAACCTGTATAGGTCAATCGTTTGGTCATAATTTGAAGCCAGTCGACCTCAACTTTAGAGGGCTGAAGGAATGCAATTTGTACAAGCCTACCGTCTAATGATAAGGATTGCAAGTTGCCCTGGATATAGCTTCCACCAACCATATCTAAAATCAGGTTAACGCCGGCTTTGTTGGTTGCTCGAGCAATCTCATCTACAAAGTTTTGTGTCTTGTAATTAATCGCTAATTCAGCACCTGCTTTTTGACATGCTTGGACTTTCTCTTCATTTCCGACTGTACAAAAAACCTTTGCTCCAAAATTCTTAGCCAACTGTATCGCCGTTAACCCTATTCCTGAGGAGCCTCCGTGTACCATAAAACTCTCGCCTGCAGATAATTTACCTCTTTGAAAAACATTTGTCCAAACTGTAAAGAAATTCTCCGGCAACGCTGCAGCCTCCAATAAACTAAGGCCTTTGGGGATGGGCAAAACTTGACCCACAGGGACACTCACAAACTCTGCATAGCCGCCTCCGTTGCAAAGGGCACAGACCTTGTCACCCAAACTAAAACCTGTAACGCCTTCTCCCAAATGAGCGATTTCACCAGAGACCTCCAATCCCATGATTTTGGATGCGTCTACAGGAGGTGGATACTTACCCATTCTTTGCGAAACATCTGGACGATTAACACCAGCATATGCAACTTTGATTAACACTTCACCTGGTCTTACATCAGGAATTGGGCCTTTTGACTGTACGAGCACCTCTGGTGAGCCACCAACTCCATGATCCATGAATAGCATAGAAGAAGACATTTAAATTCCTATATTTTTATAACCTAATTATATGAGCTGCTTAAATCTCAGAACACCTTACGATAGCCAACTGTAAAGCCACCGGGAAGAACACTAGCAGTCCAGGCTTGATTGCGACTATTTGCATATAAACCGGACGCTGCACCTAAGGCAGCGGCTCCCAACACATCGGATTGCCAATGTGCTTGAGACTTCATTCTAGCAACGCCGTCATACATGGGTAACAAAGTTAAGAGCCAAACCAAAGGTTGATCGCGTCCATATTCTGCAATGAAAGGTGTCACAATAGACGTAATGTGAGTAACTTCTCCACTTGGAAAACTAGCGTTTCCAGACGATTGGAACCACGCATTAGGGTTGTTTCCATCAATAGGCCTTTGCCTTCTGAATACATCCTTCAATATAGTTGCCGATGTGTCTCCAATTAGCATTGCATCAACCGATTTCCAGTATGTTTGACCTAGCCTGGAATCACTGCCCTCCCATAGAGCCCCCCCCACTACAAAAAGAGCGGACCCATATTCAAGGGAGAGTTGGTATTTTCTAGCCCAAATTCCTGACTGGTCAAAGGGTACCTCATGATCCATGCCTAGCAATCCATTTCCAGCATTTGCATTACTTGCTTGCAAGAAAAAAATCACAACAAGGTGGAGAAAATTTCTTAGATTTTTATTAAACATTGTATTAATTACTTCAAACATATGTGCGTTGGGGGGGGGCTATAAAAGTCAAATGAAAAGAGTTTCATTTTTTCGAATTTTGATAATCTCTGAGCCATGTCAAGCCGGCCGAAGTCCCGCCTTTCTCGGACCCTTTGAGGGGGTTATATTCACATCCAATCCATCCATCCCATTTGTGCTCAATGCTTAAATCATTGATCAAATCAAACAGCATAGGATAGTTCAATTCTCCTGTGTTTGGCTCATGCCTTTTGGGTACACCGGCGATTTGGAAATGACCTACTCTGCCGCTGGGCAAGTATTCAGTGATCTTAGCTGCCAAATCACCTTCTACGATTTGACAATGGAACAAATCCATTTGAACTTTCAAATTAGAACAGCCTAATTCCCTAATGATATTGTGCGCATCAATTTGTTTGTTTAAAAAGAAATGCGGTATGTCCCTCGTATTGATGGGCTCAATCAATACGTCCTTACCGTGTGCTTTAGCCGTATCACAAGCCCATGCTAAATTCTCCAAGTAACACTCTCGCATGGCCGTATTTGTAATAACTGCATCACTGCTTGTTCTAAGGCTCACGGGTGCATCACCTAGAACCCTATCAGTCTGTGGAATAAGCCCAGCCATTACATGGATTCTGGGACTACCCAAAGTATCCGCGTATTCAATAGAGAGTTTAAAACCCTCTCTAAACTCTGCTTTGAATTCTGGCAAGGAGCTAAGGCCTCGCATTCCTTTGCCCCATGCTTGCTCAATCGTATTGGCATCAATGCCACCGGGTGGAGCATTCATTAGCACTTGCTCAAGACCGTTGCTCTTTAACCTCGCTGCCAACTCTTTAGCAGGCCACTGGTAGGGAAACAAATACTCTACTGCCTTAAAACCATCCTGCGCAGCAAGCTCAAAACGCTCCAAAAAAGGGACCTCGACATACATCATTGATAAATTGGCTGCGAATTTAGGCATGGATTAATCTCTACGTTTATTTTGTTGACTGACTACCAAGAGGAATTAAACACATCTTTTAACTCATGGATCTGCGTGGGGAGCATTGTCTTGCCCCCTCGCTCCAATAAAAAGGAGAGCTTCGCGGACTCCTCCAACTCCTCGAGTGTAGCCATTGTTTTAGCAGCCGTGTCATGCCACACCAAAGGTCCCAGTGAACTGAGCATGACCGAGCGAATGTGAATACCTTTGCTTAAATATCGATCTATCCTTTCTCCAACCAAATCAAGAACCTGAGAGTCCCCTGGTCTTTTATAAGGAATGACAGGAACTCGTCCAACTTTCATGACTTGGTAGGGAGTGATCGGTTTTAAAAGCTCGGCGTCTGCGGTGTCAAAATCATTCTTCAAAGTTAAAGCGACACAATAGGTGCTATGTGTATGTATGATGCAGGAGGTTTTTGGAAACTGCTTAGCGGCGGTTGAATAAATAGATCTATGAAGGGCAAGAGTTTTACTAGGTTTTTCACCGCTGATGTGAGCCCCAGACATGTCCACTTTGCTGATTGATTCAGGCTCTAAAAAACCTAAAACTGCATCAGTTGGTGTAATCAAAAATCCGTCATCAAGTTTTATACTGATGTTGCCTGCACTTGAATGAACATAGCCTCTATCAAATAAACTTTTACCGACGCGGCAGATCTCCTCTCTTGCAAAGTTTTCATTCATCTTAAAAAAATCTCTGATTTCTAATTTTCAATTAACTTCCAAGCTGAACTGAAAAAGTCTTCACTACCAAAATTACCCGACTTTAAAGCCACATGAAGTCCTACTAAGGGCTCCCCCCTCGTGACGGAACCCTCTACATGCTTTGTGTAAGCATAACACCAAGGAACACCAGGATCTATTTGAGGACCAATTTGTAGATGTGAAATATTGAGTGACTGAACGCACTTACCCGATGTTTCTCCCCCAGCAACCAATAACTGCCCGACTCCGAGGGTAACTAATTCTTTAGCAAGTTGAGCCATTGCATTTTCTACCATCTCACCTGCAACTTGCACTGACAGCTTGTTTTGGATGCTTGCTACTTGTTGGGGATTGGATGTGGAATAAATCAGAATTGGGCCTGAGGAACTTGAAAATTGATCACGAGCCCATTTTATGGCTTCATCAATATGATCTGAGTTTGTTGATAGCTTTATTGGATCAATCTGAAAGCAAGGAAACCCAAGCTTTTGAAAGTGATTGACTTGTTTGAGTGTCATCTCAGAACAGCTACCAGATAAAATTGCTTTAAATCCCACCACGCTTGGCAGTTTAATCGTTGATTCATTTGGTTCAAGACCGAAATTTTGAGCTAATCCAATTGCAAGGCCTGAGCCTGCAGTCACTAAAGCTAAATCTTTTACTGCACGCCCAAGCACCATTAAATCCTCATTTGACAAGGAATCAACAACAGCGGCACTGACGCCATCCTCTTTTAAAGCTTGGACTTTACTTGAAATTGCAGACTCACCTTTTTGTATAACCTTGTAATCAATCAACCCAACCTTGCCCGGGTACTGTGACTGCATCACTTTCACTAAATTTGATTCTGTCATTGGGGTTAAGGGGTGATGACGCATTGAGGAGTCTGATAAAAGCAAGTCTCCTACAAAAAGATGCCCCTTAAAAATAGTCCGCCCGTTATCTGGAAAAGCGGGAGTAACGACAGTAAAGTCTGTGCCTAATTCTTTCATCAAAGCTTCTGTAACAGGGCCAATATTGCCCTTTGCTGTGCTGTCAAATGTAGAGCAGTACTTGAAATAGATTTGCTTTGCACCTTGAGACTTTAACCACTTTAATGCCTCCAAAGATTGACTGATTGCATCTTTTGGCTCAATTGTCCTGGATTTAAGTGCAACAACAACTGCATCTACACCTGAGAGCTCAAAATTCTTAGGTACACCTACAGTTTGGACCGTTCGCATCCCACTGCGCACTAAATTATTAGCTAAATCAGTCCCACCCGTAAAATCATCAGCAATACAGCCTAATAATATTTTGTCCATAAATTTATTTCTTCTGCTGGGGTTTGGGCAATTCAATTCCAGGGAATATCTTAATCACCGCACTGTCATCTTCCTTGGCAAATCCTGCGCTAGATGCTTGCATGAACATTTGATGGGCGGTGCTCGATAAAGGCAAAGGAAATTTAGTGGATCTAGCCATATCAAGAACTAGACCGAGATCTTTCACAAAAATATCAACCGCGGAGAGGGGGGTGTAATCAGAGTTAATAACGTGCGGCATTCTGTTTTCAAACATCCAGCTATTTCCGGCGCTATGAGTTATCACCTCATACAAAGACTCAGGATTCACACCCTCCCTGATCCCTAATGCCATAGCCTCAGCGGCTGCAGCGATGTGTACACCAGCCAGTAGTTGGTTGATCACTTTAACCTTACTACCAGCGCCGGCCTTGTCTCCCAACTTATATACCTTAGCGCTCATCGCATTCAATGCGTGCTCACAGACCAAGTACGCCTCATCAGAGCCTGAGGTCATCATAGTAATTTGCCCAGTTTTTGCTTTGGCAGAGCCCCCCGATATAGGGGCATCTAAATATAAAATACCCATGTCACTGAGTTTTTTCTCCAGCGATACTGACCAAGCTGGATTGACCGTAGAGCACATCACAAATACACTGCCCTTTTTCATTGCAAATGCTACTGCATTAGAGTCTGCCTGATCTTGGGCAACGGATGCCCCGCCTACTCCAAAAAGCACATGCTCTGTTTGCTCAGCATTAACGACCACGCTTATGACAGTTTGACAATGCTTAGCTACTTCAGCAGGACTTGCGCAAGCGACACCGCCCGCAGCAGCAAACTCAGTTGAGACCTCTGGTCTTACATCATAAACATAAACCAAGTATCCTGCATTTCTCAGCGACTCGGCCATGCCTTTACCCATCGCGCCAAGTCCGATTAATCCTATAGGGGTGTTTTTTATATTTTGCATGGTTTTATAAGTTAGTGTTTAGGCTATTTTTAGAGTGTAACTGCAGGCTAGTAATTATCCTGCACTTTCTTGGCGATCCGGTGCTGTGTAATCCTAGGTATTCCTGTCTAGGAGTTATATTTTAAAAATTAAAGTGAGTTTAGATATCAAAATCAGCAATTAAATGAATTTTTGATCAAAGCCAATATGAAAATTGATCATTACTCAACTCTAGCCCCAGATTCTTTGACGGCTTTGAATATATTAGGAGCCTCTGCTCTCAACTCATTATCAAAAGATTCTGGAGATTTCGAGGTGTTCACATCCATACCCTGAAACGCAAAACGCTCCTTAATTCCAGGGTGTTGAAGTCCTTTGATTAAGGCATCAAATATTTTTTTAATAATTTCTGGGGGAGTACCTTTAGGCGCATATAAGCCAAAAGAAAAATTAGTGTCGTAACCAACCAAACCACTTTCAAGGGCTCCTGGTATTCCAGGCACAGAAGACGAAGGTTTTGCTGTAGTAACCGACAAGGGTCTTAGCATCCCGGATTTGATAAATCCCATAACCGTTGGTGGAGTTGCAAACATAACCTGAGTATCACCTGACATGGTTGACTGAGCTGCAGCGCCTCCCCCCTTAAACTGAATTGTTGTGAATTTAACACCAGCAGTTGACTCAAAAAGTGCTGCTGCTAAGTGGGGAGTTGATCCGTTACCGGACGCTGCGCTAAATAATTGTTGTGGATGTGACTTTGCAAAATCGATCAAATCCTTAAGTGTTTTAAAGGGGGTTTTGGGATTCACGCAAATAATCATGGATCCAGTTGCCAAATTGGATATGGAAATCAAATCCTTATCCGGATCAAATGACAACTTTGGGAACAATGCCTTGATCAAGGCATGTGGACCAAGAACAGCCAATGTATATCCATCTGCTGGAGATTTTGACACCAACTCGGCTGCAATAGATCCCCCTGCCCCAGGTTTATTGTCCACAAGCACAGCCACACCAAGCTCTTTTCCTAGTTCATCTGCTGTGACGCGTGTGACAAAGTCACCTGACCCACCCGGTGGGTACCCAACAATTAATTTGATGGGCTTGTCTGGGAAATTTGCTTGAGCAAATGCACACTCAGTACTTAGAGAAATACACAAAAGTGAGATGAAAATGAAATAAAAATTTGGGAAAAGAGCAAAATTACTTTTGATATTTCTCATCATTTTCTCAAACTCCTCTAAAGTTAGGTAGCCTTTTTTCAGCAAATGCTTTGCGCCCCTCTTTGTAATCTTCACTTGAGAAACAATCCTTCACCATTTGTTTTGCCCGGTCTAAATCTTTTTCTGATTCATCCATAAGACCTTGTCTTATGGCAAATTTGGCTGCAGCCATGGTTAAAGGAGCATTTTCTGAAATGAGTTGCACATATTCCTGAGTTTTGACTGGCAAGTCCTCTACCGAATGAACCTGGCTAACAAAACCCATTCGAAGTGCGTCTTTTGCATCAAACCGTCTAGCTGAATAAAAGATATCCGCCGTGTTGGCAGCACCCAAAATATCCATGAATCTCTTAACCCCTTTAGGATCGTACCCGAGCCCCAATCGTGCAGCTGGCATCCTAAACTGTGCATCTTCTGCGCAAATACGAACATCACAGGATGCGGCAAATCCCAGTCCCCCCCCGAAACAATAGCCCCGAATACTTGCGACTACTGGTTTTGAGCAAAGAATTGGAGCCATGTAAGCGGCGTTAACAGCGGCGTTGTATTGAGCCTGTGCGTCCTCAGTTCCTCTTAGCTGATCAAATTGTGAAATATCTGCTCCTGATATAAAGGCCTTGTCCCCATCGCCAGATATAACGATCACTCTAATCTCTGGATCTTTATCAAAGGTTTGAAGGGCTAAGGGAACTGCCTGCCACATATGCATGGTCATGGCATTCATTTTTGCAACATTTGAGAGAATGACGTGCCCAACAGCACCTTTTTTTTCTGAAATAACTTGAGACATATTTTCTTTACGGTTGATTGATAAAAATTAAACTATACCTTCAGCAACGAAGCGATCAATTGTGGTTTGAGACAGACCCAATTCCTCAAGTATTTCATTCGTATGCACACCTCTAAGCGGCGAAGCTGTTTTTAAATTAGCGGGTGTTCTTGATAATTTGACAGGCTGGTTCAACAAATTTATCTCGCCAAGCTCGGGATGGTGAACAGGCGCACTGGCTCCGAGGTGTTTTACTTGGGGGTCTGCAAAAACTTGGTCCATTGAGTAGATGGGTCCGCAAGGGATATCATCGTCAAGTAAGATAGCCATCCATTCAGCGGTTGTTTTTGTGCTTACAGTTTGGTTAATTTCTGCATTTAAACGAACTCTTCCCCTTGATCGACCTGGCCCCGTTTGAAACTGTTCATCTTCAAGCAAGTCTGGCCTATTTATTGATGCACAAAACTTCTCCCACATTCCCAATCCTGAAACCGCAATATTGATATATCCATCTGAGGTTTTGTAGGCGGAGGTGGGCATAAAAGTAGGATGATCATTTCCCATTTGTTTGGCAACCTCACCTGCGATGGTGTAACGAGCTGCCTGAAAGTCCAGCAGTGCCAAGCCAGCCTGCAACAAATTAGACTGGACCCATTGTCCTTGCCCACTAGTTTCTCGCTCCAATAGAGCTGTTAACACGCCCATAGCGGCCAAAAAACCTGCAGCCACGTCTGCAACCGCTGCACCAACCCTCATTGGACCATCTGAATCGTTTCCAGTAACTGACATCAAGCCACATAGGCCCTGTGCTAACTGGTCAAAGCCTGGTCGACGTTCATACGGACCGTCTTGTCCAAAGCCTGAGATACTGGTCAAAATTATTCGAGGATTAACTGCCCTTAATGACTCGTAGTCAATCCCAAGTCTAAACTTTACGTCAGGTCTGTAGTTCTCAACGACTACATCGGCCGTTTTAACTAAATCCATAAAAATCTTCAAACCCTCCTGGGATTTCAAATTCAGGGTCATGGAGCGTTTGTTACGGTGCAGATTTTGAAAATCTGGCCCCTCCCTTGGTCCTGCCAAATCCTCGGGGTTGACATTTTCAATTTTGATGACGTCAGCGCCAAAATCAGCTAACTGACGAACACAGGCAGGCCCGGCTCTAACGCGAGATAAATCAAGAACTCTAAATCTAGACAATGCGGAGGAGGCAGAAATTTTTGGCATCGAGAATGTCCCAAACTTTTGAAAGCTTCAATGCACCATTTATAGCTTAACTGGTGTCATCTATAGCTACTTGAAAACCCACAGATTAAGCAGATAACACGTTAATTGTTTTCCAAAAAGTTATAATTACGTGAAGGAAATTACAAATATGGACGACTACACATTCTCTTTTTGGAACTGGATGGGATTGGCAATTATTTTGACGCCATTTGTTTTTGGTTTTACGCTTATAGGTCTACAAAAGCGTATCCTCATCCAACACCCATCCTCAGGTATTATCAAAAATGGCTATATCGGTTGGTCTTGGACGTACCTAATCTTTGGGTGGTTTGTGCCAGTTTATAGAGGTGAAATCTCAATAGGCATTTTCCATCTCGTTCTTACTTTTTTTACATTTGGCTTATTTCAACTCATCATGTCTTTTTTGTATAACAAACAGTTCATGACGCGTATGCTCACACAGGGTTGGATTTTAGCTGACTCCTATGAAAACAATACGCTTGCTATGCAAAAGCTAAATATCAACCCAAGCTTTTGATGAGTGATTAATTAATCACGCTTGTCTAAGAAAATTAAGTAGCCTACCTCGGTAGGGACTGTAATCAAATAAAGGGCCAAGCAACATGGTTTTGGTAAGGCCAAAGCCATTGTTTTTCATAATTTTACAGAACTCGGAGCTATTTCCACGGTTCGGATCAATGATCAAAACCTGAGCACTCGGCAGAGCATGTAGTTGTATAAACTTGGCTAGTTGTATGGGATACATTCGATCGTACAAAACATCACTACCGATGATCAGAGAGAATTTTCCAAGCCCGGGATTTTCTCTAAACCAATGTCCGGTGCTGTATTTCATGACGGGTAGTTTATTCAATATCAGGTTTTGTTTTAAAAAAGCTTCTGTGAGAGGATGACAGTCACTTGCTGTAATGTCACCGAGTCGACGGTGTATCACCATACTTGCAAGTGCAAGGCCACAGCCTATTTCCAGAATAGGACCACTGGGCAAAATCCACTTTTGCATTAAGTTTGCTAGCTTTTGCTCAGACGGCCAGACGAGCCCAAAAAGGGGCCACTGTGCTGAGGATATACCAAGCTCAAGTGCAACTCCTTCATCATCTGAGAATTGCATTCGGTCTAAAAGTGACCTGATCTCAAGAGTCTTGCCTCCATCAATTTCGACACTCTCAAATTTAATTTTGTAACCCACCTGCTCTACAGGGGGATCGATCATCAGTAGGTCTTTCTTCTTGGTGCACCTGAGGAGGGACCCTTACCAGCTATATGGCGGAACGTAATTCGCCCTTTTGTCATGTCATAGGGAGATAGTTCAAGTGTCACTTTATCTCCCGCCAAAATCCTTATATGATGCATTCTCATCTTGCCTGCTGTGTATGCGATGAGTTCATGACCATTGTCTAGTGTGACCCTATACCTTGAGTCAGGTAAAACTTCGTGAACCACTCCATTCATCTCTAACATCTCTTCTTTGGCCATAACCCTTATCCTTTGGGTTAGAACAATTTATGTGTTCTAACCATACTTTAAAAAAACTTCACTCCACAAAGTTCATCTGACAAGAGCTTATAAACAAACTCAGGCAAGACACACTTCGTGTTTGAATTAAATGGGGGGTAAAAGAAAAAACCTGCCCCCCTCGGGCGAAGCTCAAGAGGGCGGGAATGATGAGAGGGATAAAACCAAGACCAGATCAGTGAAGATAAAAAATTTATCTTAGGTCCCAGCAGAAGTCAACCGAACAACAACTACACGACTTGAATATCGAAGGGCGTACTATGCCTGTAAATGGGTTTTTTAGCAACCCAATACCCCCTTTTTTATTGATTTAGCACTAAAAAAGGGGGTATATCGCCTAATTAATCTTAATCAGCGTCCAAATAATCCCATTAGAGTAACGCAAAGCCCCTACAAATCAAGGCCTTGAGTGGTCGGTTTTAATTGGAATATATATTTCCCCGCCAGCCGCTTTGAACTCATTAGATTTAAGGGACATACCTTCGCTCAAAGCCGCCTCCTCACTAAGTCCTTTCTGGGCTGCATACTCGCGGACTTCTTGAGTAATCTTCATAGAGCAAAACTTTGGACCACACATTGAGCAAAAGTGTGCTTCCTTGCTAGAGTCCTTGGGTAAAGTCTCATCGTGAAAATCTCTTGCCGTGTCGGGATCTAAGCTTAAATTGAATTGGTCATGCCACCTGAACTCAAATCTGGCTTTTGAAATTGCCTCATCCCTTGCTCTAACACCGGGATGTCCCTTTGCGACATTTGCAGCATGTGCAGCAATCTTGTATGCAATGATCCCTTGTTTAACGTCCTCTCTGTCTGGGAGCCCAAGATGCTCTTTTGGAGTAACGTAACAAAGCATTGAGGTTCCCATCCAACCAATCATGGCTGCACCAATTGCAGATGCAATGTGATCGTATCCAGGAGCGATATCAATGGTTAATGGTCCAAGAGTATAAAAAGGAGCCTCATGGCAATGCTTGAGTTGCTCATCCATATTGGCTTGAATCATGTGCATTGGGACGTGACCCGGACCCTCAATCATTGTTTGAACATCATGTTTCCAAGCAACTTGAGTGAGTTCACCCAGGGTTCTAAGTTCTGCAAACTGAGCCTCATCGTTTGCGTCTGCTCCTGAGCCAGGTCTTAGAGCGTCGCCTAGGGAGAAGCTGACATCGTAGGCTTTCATGATGTCACAAATATCTTCAAAATGGGTATATAGGAAACTCTCCTTATGATGTGAGATACACCATTTAGCCATTATCGAACCACCTCTGGACACAATTCCTGTTCTGCGCCCAGCGGTGAGATGAATCATGTGCAAGCGAAGTCCAGCATGGATGGTGAAGTAATCTACGCCCTGCTCTGCTTGCTCAATCAAAGTATCCCTGAATATCTCCCAAGTAAGATCTTCTGCCACGCCGCCCACTTTCTCCAGTGCTTGGTAAATTGGAACTGTTCCAATTGGAACTGGACTGTTACGAACAATCCAGTCTCGCGTTGTGTGAATGTTTTTGCCGGTCGAGAGATCCATAACGGTGTCTGCTCCCCAGCGAATTGACCACACCAACTTTTCGACCTCCTCCTCTATAGAAGAGGTGACTGCAGAATTTCCAATGTTTGCATTAATTTTGACTAGAAAGTTACGCCCGATCGCCATGGGCTCAATCTCTGGGTGGTTGATATTGGCCGGAATAATTGCACGTCCTCGAGCGACCTCGTCTCGGACAAATTCGGGCGTTATCAGACCAGGTATATGAGCTCCCATCGGGTTCCCTCTCAGCCTAGCCTCTCGCTCAGGATTACTAAGGTAACTTTCCATCCATTCGCGTTTTCCGTTCTCCCTTAAGGCCACGTACTCCATCTCAGGGGTAATAATCCCTCGCCTTGCGTAATGCATCTGGGTGACATTTTGACCCATACGTGCTCGAATAGGTTTTCGTTGCAGTTTTAGCGCATCTACTCGGAGTGCCTCAATTCGCTCATTCTCGCGAGCTTCGTTTTTGACACCATCATCCAATGCATGCAGTGCACGGCCCTCATAATGCTCTGTGTCCCCTCTCTTCTCGATCCAGGGTGTTCTTACGCTTGGTAAACCGGTCCTGACATCAATCTCGGCTTTAGGATCTGTGTAGGGTCCAGAGGTGTCATACAAGTGGACTTGCTCACCGTTGGTAAGTAAAACCTCTCGAACAGGAACAGAAATATCTTTGCTGCTCCCAGGTAAATAAATTTTGGTAGATGCTGGAAAGGGTTCCCGCGTAAGAGAAAGTAATTGTTGAAATTTATCAGGTGCGTTCATCGAAGTCTCCAAATATTTGACTCCGGTAATCCAGGAATAACAAAAATGAAGGAACCAACCTCCAATTTCTAAAATTCCAAGTGAATTGCCCCTCTCCTTACGCCGGTGTGAACCGGATCAAGTTTTCGGGTTTGGTTATACCATCTCAGCACGCAAAAGGCGTACACCCCGGAGTTCACTTTATTGTAGAGCTTATATCCATTTTGTTTTTCAATTCCTTGAATAGAGCCTTAATTCAGTAATGAATACAAAAGTAATACGCTTTCAAGCGAGTCACCTATAAAAACTTTACCTAAGCAAAATGAAATCGAGAGTGATCGATCTTTTACGGTAATTTAATAGATATGCAAGGTAAATTATGTGAAAATATTAAAAAAAAGATGAGCCAGTAATAATTTAATGCAACGCCACTAGTGATTTTTATAGACCATGAGTTCAACACTTGATTTTCACGATACACAAAACAGTGAAGCAGCTCAGATCAGTCTAGAAGCGGCGTTGGCCAGTTGCAAATCAACTCGCGAAAAAATCTATGCTTACACGCTAGATCCAAATGTAGAGGACAACCTACACGAAAAAATTGAGGGTTGGATTGGCTTTCTTATTATTATAAATTTGTTTGCTCTAGTGGTTGAAAGAATACCTTTGATATTTGAGCCTAACGCTGCTCTATTTCATGTCTTTGATGTGTTCTCTGTCATAGTCTTCACAATTGAATATCTACTAAGGCTATATCTAGCCCCTGAAGATCATGAATTTAAAAACAAAAAAATTCCACACGCAGCATACTTTTTCAGTCCATTTGCATTAATTGATTTTTGTGCAGTTGCTCCGTTTTACTTTCAAGCTTTCATTCCTATAGATTTACGAGTTTTGAGGTTCCTCAGATTGTTGAGAATGTTAAAACTCTTTAGAGTTTTAATTCCCGCCTACAAAGAGTTCCAAGAACTAAATGAAAACCGTACTTTTAGACAAAAAATGCATGCCCTTGTCTTCCCAAGCCCATATGGTGGGGCTCTAAGTGGAATGTTTGAAAACGTTATCGTTTGGTGGGTAGTCATATCAGTAATTGCGGTTATATTTGAGTCTGTAGAATCGATTCACTATGTATTCAATGCTCAATTCATCATCGTAGATTCAATTGCAGTTGGATTATTTAGTATTGAATATTTTCTAAAACTTTATTCATGTGTCGAAGATCCGCAATATAAAGATTGGATGACAGGGCGAATCAAACATTCACTTAAGTTCTCTTCAATCGTTGATTTTCTTGCAATCGTTCCATTTTTTCTGGAATTATTTTTGCACCACCTGTTTGATTTACGGTTTTTGCGAATATTCAGATTGATGAGACTTTTAAAACTCTCTAAACAAAACAACTCCACTGAAGTTTTAAAACGTGTTTTCACAAGAGAAACGCCCATATTAGCAGCTTCCTTATTTGTGATGCTGCTGATGGTGGTTTTGGCAGCAAGTCTGGTTTATCTAATTGAACATGACTCCCAGCCCGATAAATACGAAAATATCCCCAGCTCAATTTACTGGGCTGTCATTACATTAAGTTCAGTGGGTTACGGTGACTTGACACCCATCACTACGGTTGGTAGGCTGATGACGATATTTATGGCCATGATTGGCGTAGGAATTTTTGCAATTCCTTCAGGCTTATTAGCCGCATCGTTTTCAGATGAATTGTTAAAAGACAAAATAAATCTTAGTGCAAAGTTCTATCAAAGACTTAAGTCAGGCTTACCCGTTAATGAAAAAGATCATTACGTTATTTCTGAGGCCGCAAAAATCAATTTATCTGGCGAACAGATTAAAGGCATTATTGATGAGGTTTGCTACAACTTTAAGGTTGAGGAAGATCTTATCAAACAACCCTTAGCTGAAATTGCGAGTAATCCGGATCATGCTCTTGAGCATTTTGTAAAAACTTTATCCCGCATTAGACAACTTGGAATCTTGTTGCAATACGGGCCTAAAGAGATAAACGATCAACTTACCCAACTATTGTCCCCTGGTGAAGCTCAATTATGGCGAGAAATCCAAGGGTCAAATTCATTCCTTAAATCTGCCAATTAATGCTACGATAAGTTTGAATTGAACATTAGAGCGTCAGTCCATCTCAACCTAAAAATTAAGTCATCCCATGAGCGCACAAATTACACAACACACCCCAGACTTTGCAACTGCACCTCAAATCGAAGTTTCTGATTTACAGGAGATTGCGTCACAAGGTTTTAAAACAATTATCTGCAACCGCCCTGACGGAGAAGGCGGTCCAGATCAACCCAAGGCAGAAGCAATTAAAACAGAAGCTAAAAAACTGGGATTGGATTTTTACCATATCCCCTTCTCGAGTGGTCAGCTCACAGAAGACTTAGTGAAGGAATTTGCCTCAGCCGTTAAATCTTCCTCAGGTCCTGTTTTGGCTTTTTGCAGGTCAGGTGCTAGATCAACTCAAATATGGAGCCTGGGTAACTAATTTAGTTTGCACCTAGATATTTTTTTCTCCAAAAGAAAAAAACAGATCCCAGGCTAATAAAAAACATAAAGAAAATAGTCCAAAATATTCCATTCTCATAGTGTATGTATGGGAATGTTTCAAAATTCATTCCGAAAAATCCTGTAATAAGATTAAGTGGCAAGAAAATAGCGGTAAGAACAGTTAAAGTCCGCATGATGTCATTGGTTCTGTTACTTTGCGCACTAAAGTGCATTTGAACTGCGGTCTCAGCGCTTTGCTCTAAGCGCCTAACATGGTGTACCACGCGTTCAATGTGTTCAAGTACATCACGGCTCCTCACTTTCAAAAGCTCTAGTTCTTTCGGG
Source organism: uncultured Burkholderiales bacterium (assembly GCA_903910745.1). GTDB lineage: Bacteria > Pseudomonadota > Gammaproteobacteria > Burkholderiales > Burkholderiaceae_C > Limnohabitans. The sequence continues at coordinate 6,694 of CAIWAO010000140.1, read as the reverse complement.
GTGTTTTCCGCCTCTTTGGCAAAAGTTTCCAATGAGTCCGTCCATTCTTGAACTGCAGATCGTTGATCCTCACTAATTTCATCTAAAAGATGTAAGGATAACCTTGCATCTAACAAAGCACTCCAATCCTTAAAACGAGTTCTTGGATTGAGCAACTCACTTTGCCAATGATCAAGCTCTCTGGTTAACTCACGTCTCAAATTAAGGTACCCATCAACCATTTGACTGACAATCCTAAGCATCAAATCCGCTGGATTAATAGGCAAACGGTGAAGAGATGTAGAAGATACAGAGTTCAGCAATCTAAGTGCGAATCCGTCTCTGACCGAGCAATCCGTTGGATGTACAGTTAACAAAACAGACCCAAATATAACGAATGCAACTGGACTGGTGTCGACTTTTCTAAGAACAGGTGGGCCAGACTTGTTGCTTGATCTATGCAAAATAGCTCCAGGCTCTTTCAAATCTGTTTCACTTTGACCAGAGGCTAAACGTCTAAAGACCAACAAATCATAATCCGAAGTAAAGTCGTAATGTGATGGCAATTGATTATTTAAAATATCAGCAATGTGCAGGTCTACAATCTGTGTATTGCAAAGTCTCTCTAATGTATTTTGAATATTTTGCTGAATAACTTCGAATTCACGTCGAGCAAATGCCATCCAAAGGAAACCGTTCTCGGGTAATTGCTCTGGTAGAGTATCAGTCTCAGTAACTGAATTTTGTGTTAATTTAAATACTCTCATACGAACATCATGCAGGGCTATAAATCAAAATTTTAAAAATATGCGTGTACTGATTATAGAAGATGACTCAGCGCTAAGACTTGGTCTAAAGCGTACCCTTTTATCTGAGGGGTGGCAAGTTGACACCGTTGCCAATGGCGAACAAGCCTTGGCGGCTACTGCAACAGAAGAATACGATATAGCCGTTTTAGACTTAAGTTTGCCAAAAATAGACGGTATTGATGTACTAAAGAGTTGGCGCTCTAAAGGTCTAAAGCATGCTGTATTGATACTCACTGCCAGGGATGAACTGCAAGACAGAGTACTTGGACTTAACAGTGGGGGTGACGACTATTTAACTAAGCCGTTTGAAGCACCCGAGTTAATTGCCAGAATCAGAGCCATCGTCAGACGAAGAACTGGTTCAATGAGTAAAGTACTTAGCCTAGGTGAGGTTTCGTTTGATACCGAGAGTAGAGAACTATTTCACAAAGATGACAGAATTCTAGTCAGTCCTAGGGAGGCAACTCTTTTAGAGTTATTGATCAGCTCCCCCGGTAAAGCAGTACCAAAGAGTCGGATTATTTCCGCAATGTCTAGTTGGGATTCAAATTTTTCAGCAAACGCAGTAGAAATATACATACTGAAGCTACGTCGTAAACTAATTGACACCGGAGTCTCAATTTTGACCGTACGCGGTATTGGCTATGTACTTGAGGTCTTAGAGTGAAAAGACTAAAAGAAGAAAGTTTAAAACGCAATTTGATCTCAACCTTCATATGGCTATGGGTCGCCTCTGCTTTAGCGGCAACTCTTGGGGCGTTTTGGCTTGCAGGGAGATCCGCCCAAATCTCATTTGACAGGATTCTTAAAGATGACGCATTGGCATTGGGAACGCAAATTCATTGGGAAAAAACTGGGCCCGTATTTGCAGCAGATCCGAACACAGCTGATTATTTGATCTTTGACTCCTTATCGCCTTCTCGCTTTACTGTGATTAATCAAGACGGTAAAAAATTGGTTGGAAACGCAACTCTGGAATTACCAAAAAACTCTTCACAACAAAGAACTGGAGTTCCATTATTTTTTGATTCCAGTAATGAAAATGGAAATTTAAGAGTTGTTGCAATCCGTCTTGATAGCAATTTATCGGACAATTATGTATGGGTCATTGTTGGTGAATCACAGGCAAAACGTGATCAAATTTCTAAAGAATTAGCGGCTGCTATTTTTCTACCTGCGATAGGACTGGCGTTTTTGATTGTTCCTTTATTATTTGCAGGAATACGTTACGGACTTGCTCCAGCTAATGCAATCAATGACGCAGTGTCAAAAAGAGGAATTAATGACCTTTCACCAATCCCTTTATCACAAGTTCCCGATGAACTTAAGGGACTAATTAGTCACATTAATGACTTGCTAAAGCGCTTGGAGGAAGCGGTTGCTCACGAAAGAAGATTTATCTCAGATGCGGCCCATCAACTAAGAACGCCTTTGGCCGGCATTAAACTTTTAGTAGGTGACTTACTTAGAACCAATCAAGAAAGTCCACAATCACCTCCCGATACAGAAGTATTAACAGAGCTCTCGCAATCTTCAACTAGAGTCACCCAATTGGTCAAACAACTTTTAACTCTTGCACGTTCAGAAGGAGTTAATAAAATTGAAACAGAATCGGTAGATATTGAGCAATTGATTCTAGGTCTTAAAAGAAATTGGGAAACGAGTTTTATAAATGCTGGAAAAGAATTTAGAGTTAATACAGATCAACATTTGATCCATGGTTTAAGGGTTGAGTCTAACTATACTTTGCTTTTAGAAATTTTGGATAACATCATAGACAATGCATTTAACTATGGAGGAAATTTGGTGGAACTGAAAGCAAAATTTCAAGATCGTAAAATAATTCTGCAAGTATTGGATAATGGAACTCAGGTTTTAAAAGAAGATATTGAAAAAATGCTTACACCCTTTTGGAGAGGCATGAACTCCCTTACTCACGGAGTAGGTCTTGGACTACCGATTGCACAAAAAACATGCAATCTCCTAGGTGGAGAGCTAAGCTTACAAATAAAACCCGAGGTGCTAGGTACCCAAGTAACTGTCACACTACCTGCTTGATAGTGAATGTAATTTCAAAAGAGGAGAGTTTTTTGCAGATCAGTATTTATTTTTTATTCTGATAAGCAAGCCATTCACCCACGATACCTCGTCTGAATGCCATGACACATATAACAAAAATTGCGCCAATGATAACGGTTACCCAAGAGCCAACTCTGTCAGATAGTAGATTTTGTAATGCAATCACGATCGCCGATCCTAGGACTGGTCCAAAGAAAGTTCCCGCACCTCCAAGCATTGTCATCAGTATGACCTCCCCCGAAGTTGATTGAAGGACATCGGAGAGAGTTGCAAATCCGAGTACCAGAGCCTTCAACGATCCAGCTAAGCCTGCCAAAGTGCTTGATAAAACGAATACCAAGAGCTTGTGGTGCTCAGCATAATATCCAAGCGATGATGCTCTAGGCTCATTTTCGCGTATTGCTTTTAACACTTGTCCAAATGGTGAGTGAACCACCCTTTGAATAAAAAGATAAACGCATACAAAGATGAACAGCACAAAATAGTACATCACAGTATCGTCTGCCAAAGAGAATAAACCTAAAACGTCTCCTCTTGGAACACCCTGAATACCGTTTTCTCCTCCAGTAAAAGGGGCCTGCAGACATACGAAATAAACCAGTTGGGCAAGTGCCAATGTAATCATGGCGAAGTAAATACCAGAACGTCTAATGGCAATAAGGCCGATAACTAAACCTAAGACAGTAGACACCAACATTCCAACAATTAGAGCACTAATCGTTGTCCATCCATTAGACGTAATCAGCCATGAGGTAATGTAGGCAGAGCTACCAAAATATGCAGCGTGGCCAAAGGAGAGCATGCCGCTGTAACCGAGCATTAGGTTAAATGCACATGCAAAAAGCGCATAGCAAATTAATGTCATCAAAAAAATGGGATACAAACCCAACCAAGGCGCAAGGATTGCACCTAAAAGTAACAATGTATAAAAAATTGTGATTCTAGAGATCTGCATCATTTACTCTTTACCAAATAAACCGGCAGGACGCCAACACAACACGATAGCCATGATTAGAAAGACCACAATATTTGAAGCCTCGGGATAAAGCACTTTTGTAAATCCCTCTATTACGCCAAGCCCTACTCCACTGAGAATAGATCCCATAATGGACCCCATTCCTCCGATAACTACCACAGCAAACACGACAATCACCAGGGAAGAACCCATTAATGGCGATACCTGTATTACAGGTGCTGACAATACTCCAGCCAAGGCGGCCAAAGCGACCCCACCAGCGTAAGTAAACATCACCATGACTGGCACATTGATACCAAAAGCCTGGACAAGCTTCGGGTTCTCTGTTGCAGCTCTTAAAGTTGATCCCAAGCGGGTTCGCTCTATGACATACCAGGTGATAAAACAAATACTCAGTGACGCAACAATTACCCACACCCTATAAATAGGCAAATTCATAAAGCCTACATCTATAGCCCCTTGAAGGAGCTCTGGGACTGGATATGTTTGGCCAGAGGAACCAAATACTTCTCTTAGAACGCCCTCTGCGATGAGGGACAAACCGAAGGTCAGTAGCAATCCGTAAAGCGGATCAATTTTGTATAAAAACTGAAGAAACAGTCTCTCTAATAACATTCCAATCAGCCCGACTGAAATAGGTGCTAGAACTAAAGCCCACCAGTATCCAAGCTCAAAGACATCCAAAATAATCCAAGTAGCGTAGGCACCTAGCATATAAAAGGCACCATGGGCAAAATTCACAACGCCGAGCAATCCAAAAATCACAGCAAGTCCTAGGCTCAGCATCGCATAGAAAGATCCGTTGACCAATCCAAGTAACAACTGCCCTAAGAGGACTTGAACGGGGATACCAAAAAAATCTGACATATTATCTCTTCTTAACAAAAGCGGCAGGTGCAAGCAGATCGGGGGGTAAAGGCAACCTCAACCTTTATCTTTTTTACCTTCTTGAAGTAATCAAAGGGGATGTGTGTTTTTGTGAACTTCATAAAAAAACCATTTGACCTAATAATTAAACACCCAAAAACTCATGGAGCATCTTCATTTTTGACGGTAACTCAGCATGGCTAAACTCTTGCACTATTTGGCCATGCTCCATGACATAAAAACGATCTGCAAGTGGAGCTGCAAATCTAAAGTTTTGCTCAACCAAAATAATAGTGAATCCAGCCTGTTTGAGGGTTGCAATCATGATTGCTAACTTTTGAACAATAACTGGTGCAAGTCCTTCAGAGATTTCATCAAGTAAGAGAACCTTTGCACCTGTTCTAAGTATCCTTGCCACAGCCAACATTTGCTGCTCTCCCCCAGACAACCGAGTTCCAGGGCTATCTGCTCTTTCCTTAAGGTTGCTAAACATGGCATAGATCTCATTAATGGACATACCACCATCTGTTCCCTTTATTTTGGGAGGGAGAATTAAATTCTCGTACGCAGAAAGTGAGGAAAATATGCCTCTCTCCTCTGGGCAGTAACCCAGACCCAATCTAGCGATTTGGTGAGGTGCTAATGTGATACTCTCAACGCCGTTTACTTTAATCGATCCGCTTCTAGAGCCAGTAAGCCCCATGATGGCTCTAAGTGTAGTCGTTCTCCCAGATCCATTTCTCCCAAGAAGCGTAACTACCTCGCCCTTGTTGACAGTCAAATTGACCCCATGCAAGATGTGAGACTCACCGTACCAAGCTTGTAGGTTTTCAATATTAATTAGCTGTGTAGTTGAGGGCATGTTCATAAAAAATACAAAATCTAATGAGCAAGGAAAGAAGTAATTAGCATTATTAATGAGCGCCCACAATGGTTTGATTGTTAGCTCCCATATAAGCCTCTACAACGAGGGGATTATTAGAAACTTCTTGGTAGCTTCCGTCTGCAATGACAGAGCCTCTTTGCAAAACAGTAATTCTGTCCGCAATTGAGGAGACTACGTTCATGTTGTGCTCAACCATTAGAACGGTTCGTCCGGCAGATACCTTCTTGATCAATTGCGTAACTCGGTCTACATCTTCATGACCCATCCCCTGGGTTGGCTCATCTAGTAACATCAATTCAGGCTCAAGGGCCAACGTTGTAGCCAACTCTAAGGCCCTCTTTCGTCCATACGGCAAGTTAACTGCTAATTCTTCTGCATAACTTGATAAATCCACTGAATCAAGCAACTCAATCGCTTTTTCATGGAGATGGTGAAGTGATTTCTCAGGACGCCAAAACTGAAAAGAAACATTTTGTTTTTGCTGTAGCGCAACTCTCACATTTTCTAAAACACTCATGTGAGGAAAAACGGCTGAGATTTGAAAAGAGCGTACGATGCCTTTTCTAGCAATCTGAGAAGGCCTTTCATGGGTGATATTCTGTCCCTTGAAAAATACGTTGCCGCTGGTCGGTACGAGGAAATTTGTTAACAAATTAAAAAGCGTAGTTTTTCCTGCCCCGTTAGGACCTATCAAAGCATGAATAGAACCCCTTAAGACATTTAAACTAACGTCGCTTACTGCAACAAAACCCTTGAACTCCTTAGTTAGACCTTGGATATCAAGCAAAATATCATTCGTCAACCTACACTCCTAAATGGGCAAATAATAATCTTCATTATCTACAAATGAATACATTAAGACCAAAGTGTATCCAATTAAGCAAATCTCTTTGACCCAATCAAGGGATAACACGTACAAACAGGATAATTCGTCCGGAGAATACGTGTGAAAACAGAGATGTGAAATACCCGCGACTAAACGCCTTTCGGCGCTGTAGTCGGGGCATCTGATTTCGCAATCAAATATTCCTGCTTCGTCTGCTGCTGCATGGACATGGCTTGCGCCTCACCATGGCTTATGCGTGCATCCACAGGCAC
>CAIWAO010000139.1 GCA_903910745.1 uncultured Burkholderiales bacterium | reverse complement strand
TTAATTTTGAAATTGAAAATAAAAAAACTTGTTCAGGATTCATTAAGAGTAATTGAGAAGTAAAAAAGACGAGTAATTAAACAAATTTATGGAAAAATAAAATGGGCTGAGGGTTTTGGGTTGTTGTTTAATTAAGTATTCCTAGTGACGCGTGAAAATAAAGAGTAGATATAGACATCCAAATTTAAAAAATGTATTTCTTTCCAAATTCCTCTCGCCAGTCTTTGTCAGTCACAACTCTCAAGTGCGCCCTAATGCAACTACTAATGTGCACAACTGCACACAGTTCGCCATTTGAAATAAAAGTCCATGATGATCTAATTGCTAATTATGAACAGTCAGCTTATGAATTTGAAACAAACCTCTATAAAGCAAATTCATCTCAAAAACTCAAATCGAATGTTTTTCAAACAAGACTAGAGTATGGATACGGAGTAACCCCAAACAGTGAACTCGGCTTTAACGTCTATTTAAGTGACTACGACGGGGTAGGAGCTTTGAATGGAGGCAAATTAAGTCATATGTACATACCAACGCATGATGAAGAAGGTGTGTGGCACTACGGCGTTAAAAATGAGGTGAACTATATTAAGGATATAGATGGGAAGGAGGTAACATTTTTTGAATTCACGCCTATTTTTGGTGCGAATGTTCAAAACTGGAGAGTGACGATCAATCCTAGTGTAGATGTGACGTTAAATAAAAATGCTAGATCAACATTCTCTCCTGCCGCTAAAGTGGTTTACGGATTAACACATCAATTCGATATAGGTACTGAGTATTATGCAGAAAATCTGCCCGTAAAAGGTTTTTACATACCCACTCAACAACCCAAAACGGCTTACTTGGTTTTAGATATTAAACATCAACAAGCCACCTACAACATAGGGGTTGGTAGGGGAATTGGCTCAGGCAGTGATAGCTGGGTAATAAAATTGTTAGGCTCGCTCGGTTTGTAATCGGTTATTAAATTATTTTTAATTGACATAATTCTTAAAAGAAATCAATTGATTGATCAAAATAATTTACATCACTTCATGTTGATATAAAAAAATTCATTGATAAATTTATAAATCTCAGTTGTAGTTATTGGTTTATAAAGAACTTCTATTTTTAATTTTTTAAATAACTTTATATGCTGAGGAGAAGTGTCGGCAGTCAAAATAAGAGCTGGGATATGACTATTGAATTCTTCTCTTATTTTTTGAATGATTTGGTCACCAGTTTCTGTCTCTAGTCTATAGTCGCTAATAACAAAATCTAATTGTGTGATATTTAGCAATCCCTCTTGAAGCTGAGACATCGAGCCATTAAAGGGGTAGACAACGAATCCTTTGTTGGTAAAGAATTCTGTGTATGCAGCTAATAAGCTAAGATCATCCTCAATGACCGCGATATGGCGAGAATTTTCATTCATCAAATTTGGTTGATCCACTTTATTATGATTGTCTATGGGGACAAAGACATTTTTAGAGATGATGGATTCTTCTAAATTATTTGGATTCAAAGGAGCAGTTGTAGCGTATGAGGTTATTACTTTGAAACGTGATCCTTTGCCAATCTGCGACTCAAGAAGAACCTCTGCTTTAATGATTTTGAGAATTCTGTTAACAATCGTTAAACCTAAACCCAAGCCGTCATGCATAGAGCGTGAGCTACTCACTCTGTAAAACTCTTTAAAAATTAAACTTTGGTCCTCAATCGATATACCGCATCCCGTATCTTTCACTTCTAGGGTCAGATAATTATTTTCAGATAGAAGCGCTACATTTATGCAACCCCTGGAGGTATATTGAATTGCGTTGGAAATAAGATTGATCAATATCTGTTGTAGTAAAAATTTATCACCCAAAATAGAAAAATTAGTTGACTTAAATTCAATATTCAAGTTTTTATTTGCAATTTGGGCTTGGAAAAGTTCTTGAATTTCTTTTAAAAAAGTTTCCGATAGAAATGACTCATTTTTAACAGTAACGCTCTCTGCGTCTAACTTACTGATATCTAAAAGAGTATTGAACATTTTGTTGAGTTGTTCAACGCTGGCTTTGATTTTTTGAATAGTAGACTTAGTCGCGGCCTCTAGATTTTTAAAGTTTATGAGTTCAAGATAAATGTTTATTGCTTGCATAGGTTGTCGAAGATCGTGACTTGCAGTGGCAATAAATTCAGATTTTGCAATGTTCGCCGCAATCGATGCATTTTTTTCATCAATTAATTGATTCACTAAAGAGTCATTCAAAAATCTTAGAGAAATTGATTTTTCCCATGATTTCGAAAATAATGTAGCCATCTTAAGTGCTAGATATAGAGCTACCAATGAACCAGCAGCGACGGGCCAAACGATGGTCTCGAAATTGATGTAAACGAAAATAACTTCAGGTAGCTTTAAAGGTAGTACAAAAGAGAAAAAGGTTTTCCAATTTACGCAGTAACCCACCATGCCTACAAATAGTACGGTGAGAGAAATAATCTCATAGATTAAATAATTTAAAAGCGTGTTTTCTTGTATCAAGATGAGCCATCCAACCCCCCAGGCAAATGTAGTTAAACCAACGGCCCAGTTGAGAAGGGCAAAATTACGGTTAATATCTTTGGTTAAGTCCACCGTGTAAATGATGTACATCCTAATAGCCACAATAATGGCCATAGCAATAAACCATGAATAAAAACGCCATGCGTCGATACTTGAGTTGTACAGGGGGATCGAAATAATGGGGGCTAAAATAGTTGCTATGGTGCTAGATTTTGCAAATGAGTACATGTAGTTGAGTTTTTCAACGGCAACATAGTCCTCTTGTTTTTTATCTGCAGTTTTCATCGATTGGTGATAAGAATTAAATCTAAATTAATTTGAGCATTTGAGACTTATACACAGCCTGTGTTCTATTGGAAACGCCAAGCTTCTTGAAAATCGAGTTGATATGGATTTTTACTGTTTGTTCACTAATATTCAGTTGATCTGCGATAGCTTTGTTGGAGTGTCCTGTCGCCAAATAGCCCAATACTTCAACTTGTCTATTGGTTAAATTCATGGATTTTGCAGACTCAGTGTCTTCTGTATTTATATCTAAGAGTTCGCAAATTCCCTTGTAGATGAAGTGACTGGTATTGTTTTTAGAGATAAAAATATCTGCACCTGCATTAATGCTTTTGGTTTTCCATTCAGATTCATTAAGCCCAGAAATTGCAACTATGTAAGTGACTCTGGGTAGGTTTTTAAGTTTTGCAATTAATTCAACAGGATTGGAACCTGGCAAGACAAGGTCTAGCAAGATGACCCAATCTTTGTTGCTTCTATTGATGTGAGAAATTGCTTCATCAATAGTGCCAAGGCATGCGACTGCAATACTGTGAGGTAAAAAATCAACGGTTAATTTTTCACAGATTGCGTCCCTATAAATAGGATGATCGTCGATAATTAAAATTGAAAAATTTGACATGCTAAAGAAAATAGGTCGGCAGATTTAAAAACCAGTTAGTAATTTTTTAGCACAATGCTATTAATAAACTGGTAATGATCGTAATCCAATTGATGTCTATTTCCAATAGAACTTTCCCGCTAGTCTGTGATGGCAGTTTCAATCCTTGAGTCCGAATATGTTAATTTCAAATATTTGAGGAATTATTTTTTTCTGCTTCACTTTAGCTACTTCATTGAATTATTTGCAGAGTCGATATGCTCTTTAATGCTTCTTTAAGTGACTCTAATGTGTATTCTTCACAGTTGGAAAACCATATCTGAGGTCTGGGTGCTGCTTTTCTTTTGAGTTGAGACAATTCAATTTTTGTCATCGCAAGTTTAAACATACCCGTCATACATGCACCAATGGCGCTAGACAAAGTGTCTGCCTCCCACTCAGTGAGTGGACGATTTTGAGATTCAATCTCCATAAAAGCCACTTGTAGTAAATGAATCACTGTTGATCTTTGATCCAGCCTTGTTAAATGGTCAAAGTCTACTAGTTCACAAGTTAATCCCGAACTTGATGAGTCGATTTCCTGAGTAGTTGAAAATTGTTGGTGGATTAATGTTTGAGATTGCATAAATAACTCCAAATACTGTTATTATGTACATGTATTTGAGTTTGTCAATATTAAATTCACGCCAACTAAAAATAAAAATTAATTAGTTAATATAGAAAATTAATTAGTAATAAAATATTATTTATTGGGCTCCTTTTTGTTGTGCTCTCAAAAAATAACGCCCTAGGTTGATTTTGATTTTAAAGAACATCAATCAAGATGAATATTGGCAGATTTGATAATTTTGTTCCAGTAGGGGAGTTCTTTTTTAACTAGTGCATCTAGGTCATTGGGGTTGAGATAGGTAATCTCCACCCCAGCGGTATCCGCACGTTGTTTAACCTCTGAGAGCTCCAAACTCTTCTTTACTGATGCAGTTAATTTGGCAATGACTGCGGGTGGAGTATTAGCTGGCGCATAAAGAGCAACCCATGACTCGAGCTGAAATGAGGGAACTCCTGCCTCTGCGGTTGTGGGTACGTTTGGGAGCATTGGATGTCTGGTCTTACCTGTAACCGCAAGTGCTTTTAATTTATCAACTTGAATGTGTTGCATGACAGAGGGCGGGGTTGTGATAAAAACCTGCACTTGACCAGTTAATACATCTTGAATCGCAGCGCCTGATCCTTTGTAGGGGACGTGAACAAGATCAATGTTTGAGATTTGTTTAAAAATTTCAGTGCCAATATGAGAGACAGATCCATTTCCTTGGGATGCGTAGTTAAGCTTGCCAGGATTGGCTTTGGCATAGGTAATGAAGTCATTTAAGGTGTTTGCAGGTACAGAGGGGTGGATTGCGATGACGTTTGTGGATGTTGTGAGCAATGCTACGGCTTTGAAATCCTTAATTGGATCCCATGGCAGTTTATCCATCAGCGACGGATTGCCTAAGTGATAGCCGGAGTAAGAAATCAAAAGTGTATAACCATCGGGCTTTGCCCTTGCTACAAATTGATATGCTGTGTTGCCGCTTGCCCCCGGTCGATTGTCAATGACAACAGGCTGATTGATGACCCTTGCTAGGGGCTCACTCAGTAATCTTGCTGAGGTGTCTACAAACCCCCCTGGAGGATTAGGGACCACTAAGGTAATGGGATGATCTGGATAGGTTTGGGCTGAGGCAAATGCAGCATATGCACAGCAAAATATGCTTAAGATTTGTTTTAAACCTCTTGAACGTGATTTAATAGAAATATTCAAACGGAATTGAGTAAATTGTGTGCTTGTGTTCATGGTTATTTATCTGAAGTATTCAATTGTCTAGCCAAATGATTTTTTTGCGTTGATTGGACCATGCCTCATAAAAACTGGAGTAGACATGGTCGATATGATTTCTTTTAACCTTTAAAGTAGGCGTTAAGAACCCGCCCTCAATGCTCCAAATTTCATTGATGCAAACCACGCAACTCAAGCGCTCATGCAAGTCTAGGTGGTGGTTTATTTGGTCTAGATGGTGTGAGATCGTATGCTCTAGTCTTTGGCGATCATGGGTGGAGGTGCATTTGAGGACGGTCTCTTGTGAGAGCATCAGTAACCCAATGGGACTGTTTAAGTGTGCTCCTACAACGCAACAGGCCTCAACGCCTGGGATCATAGCCAACTTGTCCTCTATGGGGGAGGGAACAACGTACTTGCCCTTACTGGTTTTAAAAAGATCTTTGAGCCGACCCGTGATTGTTAAATTACCCAAGCTGTCCACCACTCCTTGGTCACCTGTGCGAAGCCATCCATCGGATGTAAATGATTGCTCAGTTTGAATGGGGTCTTTGTAATAGCCAACCATCAAACAATTTCCGCGCATTTGAATCTCAGAGCTAACAGGGTCAATTCTTGACTCAACACCGGTATGAGTAATGCCAACAGTACCTGCCTTAATGTCCCCAGGCATAGTTGAGTGAGAGAGCCCACAGTTCTCCGTCATGCCGTAAAGCTCAACAATCTCTAGTCCAAGCTCTTGGTACCAAGCTATCAACTGGGTTGGCATAGGCGCTGCTCCGCTTGCCACAATTTCGCACTGATCTAGCCCAAGAGCCTTGAGTATTTTTTTTCTAATCAATGTGCCGACGAGTGGTAATTTTAGTAAAAGGGACAGTTTTTTCGCAGGAACTTTTAGTAAGATATTTTCTTTAAATTTAATCCATAAACGAGGGACAGAGAAGAAGAAAGTGGGTCTTGCGCGTTGCAAATCAAGCGCGAATGTATCTAGCGATTCTGCGAAAAAAATGTGCATGCCCGTTTTCAAAATCACATGCTCGACCATCACTCGCTCAGCAATGTGAGATAGCGGCAGGTAAGAGAGCATTCGCGTTTGTTTGTTTAAGGGGACTCGGTTTAAGCCTTGTTCAACAGTAAAAGCGAATGTATTAAAACTGTGCATCACACCCTTTGCAGCGCCTGTTGTGCCGGATGTGTAAATGATCGTACAAATCTCATCCCCGTCCCTGCTCACTTGGTGGGCAAGGGGGGGAGTAAATGCAACGATAGAGTCCCAGGAAATGTGATCTGTGCTAGGTGCTAGGGGTAGGTCGATGCACGCAATCTGCCCTGGGATAGCGTCTTTGATGAGATCCCAATTGTCTAATTTGCCGACGAAGAGGAGTTGGGTATCGCTGTGTTCCAAAATTTGTTTCAACGACGCGCTTGACAGGGTCGGATAAAGTGGAACTGAGATAAAACCTGCCATCCATATGGCCCAATCGGCCATCAGCCAATGAGCCGTATTTTTAGAGAGGATTGCGATCTTTGAATCTTTTTCTAGCTTCAAAGAACATAAATGGGACGCCATTTTGCTTGTTTGATCTAGCACCTCACTCCACGAAAAGTCTTTGATGATCCCGTCACCCATTGGTTGAGTCATACAAACATCATTGGGGAACTCACTTGCCAATGTGTAAAGTCTCTCAAGGGCTAGCGAACTTTTAGGAATATTCATTTAGTCAATTAAAAAATTAATGATTCGTCCAAACAAAATTAGGCAAAGCACACCAATATGTTTGGCCAAAGATAAAGGTCAGTTCAACTGGCTTGTGATGTTAACCAATTAAGTAAAAATAACCATTGGTAGAAACAATGAAGGCATAAAAAAAGTCCAGTTCAGCGCTGTAAAACGCAAAACTGGACGATTAAGAAGGTAAATCTCTGTGGTTTATTTAGACAATTATTTGATGCCAGCTGCCGCTTTTAAAGCTGCTGCTTTATCGGTCTTTTCCCATGTGAACTCGGGCTCTTCACGACCGAAGTGTCCGTAAGCTGCTGATTTTTCATAAATGGGTTGCAGCAAATTCAACATTTGAATGATACCTTTTGGACGCAAATCAAAGTGATCGTTAACCAATGCTGAAATCTTCTCATCTGAGATAACGCCTGTTCCGTGAGTATTCACAGTAATGTTCATTGGTTTAGCAACACCAATTGCGTAAGCAACTTGGATTTGACACTGAGTTGCCAGTCCTGCAGCTACGATGTTCTTTGCGACATAACGAGCGGCGTAAGCGGCTGAGCGGTCTACCTTGGTTGGATCTTTACCAGAGAACGCACCACCACCGTGTGGGCAAGCACCTCCGTATGTGTCCACAATGATCTTACGACCTGTAAGGCCGCAGTCACCTTGTGGACCGCCAACTACAAATCGGCCTGTTGGGTTAACCAAATATTTAGTGTCTTTTAACCACTCTTTAGGTAAAACAGGTTTGATGATCTCTTCTATGATTGCATCAACGAAGCTTTGTTTCATTTTTGCGCCATCGCTTTGCTCGGGGCTGTGTTGCGTTGACAAAACAACAGTATCAATGCTGTGTGGCTTGCCGTCAACATAGCGCATTGTCACCTGACTCTTTGCGTCTGGGCGAAGGAAAGGCAAACGCCCATCGCGCCTAAGTTCTGCTTGTCTCTCAACCAGACGGTGGGCATAGTAAATTGGTGCAGGCATCAAAACTGGTGTTTCGCTACAAGCATAGCCGAACATTAAACCTTGGTCACCTGCGCCGGTATTTAAATGATCATCGGACGCGTGATCCACACCTTGTGCGATGTCGTTGGACTGCTTGTCATAGCAAACCATAACTGCACAACCCTTATAGTCGATACCGTATTCAGTGTTATCGTAGCCAATGCGTTTGATCGTATCCCTTGCAACTTGGATATAGTCCACGTGTGCGTTTGTTGTGATCTCACCTGCGAGTACTACGAGACCAGTGTTGGTTAGTGTCTCAGCGGCTACCCTGGATCTTGGATCTTGTTTAAAGATCGCATCTAAAATGGCATCAGATATTTGATCGGCTACTTTGTCGGGGTGGCCCTCAGAGACCGATTCAGAGGTAAAGAGATAGTCTTTAGACATGTAAAAAAAGCTCCATTTAGTTGAAAAACGCTTGGGCGTTGCCAACTCAAAATGCGAGCTTCGGCGAACGCTTTAGCAGAAATGAGACCCAGTTTGACCCAGATTTCATACACAGGTTGCCCTGTATGTGTCGCCCTGCAAGTTGCTTCATTAACTCAGCGACAATCTGTATTGTAACCAAAATTGAAAATAGAACAATTTTCTTAAAAAAATGTATCGTTTCTTTAGACTTCTTTCATTTGTTCCCTTGCAGTTGATGCTTGGCATGGGTGCACTCGTGGGTTGGATTGTTTGGTGGTCCTCAGCTAGTTACAGGGCTCAGTTTTTAGTCAATACGGGGCATGCAGGGCTTAGCTGGAAGCAAACCAAGGGGGCGGTCTCCTCCGCTGGTAAATTGGTCGGCGAAATACCCTGGCTATGGGCAAGGGGGGCAAACATCATGGCCCTTCAGAGATCTGAAATCGACGAAATTGGTTTTATTGAAAAAGCTTTAGACCAGGGGCGAGGCGTAATTTTCTTGGCGCCCCATCTTGGCTGTTGGGAGATGGGGGCGCAATTATTGGGTGAGGTATTCGGACCTAAATACGGGGATATGATTGCGCTTTACAGACCAGCTCGCAAAGAATGGCTAGAAAATTTGCTCACCCGTTTTAGGTCTCGTAGGTATTTAAAATTTGTTCCAACAACCCTATCCGGTGTAAGAACAATTCTTAAACACCTTAAGGCGGGTGGATATACAGCCATATTGCCTGATCAAGTACCACCCAAAGGACTGGGAGTTTGGGCCCCATTTTTTGGACGGGATGTTTACACCATGACACTTCTGCCTAAGATTGCCCAACAAACTGGATCATTAATTGTTTTAGCTTGGTGCAAACGCTTGCCAGGTGCAAGATATAAATGTTATTTTAGTGATTTGAGTCACTACGGCATAGACGATAAGTCTATTTCAATAGAGGAGGCTGCAAAAAGAATGAACAAGGCCTTAGAGGAGTTGATCCTTAAAGAGCCTGACCAATATCTTTGGGGTTACAACAGGGGTAAGCAACCCAGGGAGACTGTTCACACCAAGTCCTCAGTCGTGGGCGCAAACAAGGATGCGTAAACTGTTGTTATCTTTGGTAGAGTGTTTGAGGTTCATACCACTACCTCTTCTTAGAGGTTTGGGAGTATTCTTGGGGGCCCTACTTTGGTGGATAGCATCTAGGCGCAGACATATTGTCAGAACCAATTTAAAGTTGTGTTTTCCCGATCTAGACTTGGGGGAAAGAGAGCGTTTAGCCAAAGACAATTTTGTACGGGTCATACAAGCACTATTGGACAGGAGTTGGCTTTGGCACGCGAGTGAGGATAAAGTTCGAGCTAGACTTAAAGTCACCGGCGACCCACAGGCCTTGTCAATGCTTAAATTGCATAGCTTCTCATCTGAGAGTACAGCATCCGAACAGTGCCATTTTGCTGAACCTGAGACTAATACTGATCTTGAAAATAAGCCCGAAGGACTTGTGATTTTTGCTCCTCATTTCGTTGGACTAGATGCAGGCTGGACCGCACTTGCTATTGAGAGCCCTCGTCGTCTCACCACTATTTTTACGCAGCAGTCGAGTCAAGAGGCCGATGATTGGGTCTATGCTGGCAGAAAGCGATTTGGGGATGTGAAATTATTTAGAAAAGTGCAAGGTGTATCTGAGATTGTTCGCGCGCTTAGCTCAGGCTCAGTTCTTTACCTATTACCAGATATGGATTTTGGAGAAAAAGACACTGTATTTGTGCCCTTTTACACTCAAATGGCGGCGACCGTAACCTCTTTGTCTCGGTTTGCTAAGATTGGTAAAGCAAAGGTGGTTACGGTTACAACTCAAATTTGCGACACGGGTTACGAAATCAAAGTAGGGAGCGTTTGGGATAACTTCCCATCTCATGACCTAGAGGCCGATACGGCTCGAATGAACCTGGAGTTAGAGAGCCTTATTGCTCAGATGCCAGATCAATATTACTGGGTACACAGACGCTTTAAAACCCGCCCCAAGGGAGGAGCTTCCCTTTACTGAGAAAGTCCCCAGTCCCCTCTACACTAGTGGTTGCACTTCCTCGGTGTCTTCTGGGTCATCTTTTTCTGTATCCAAAATCGTAGATTCAGCTGCCCGGTGGAGGGGGACATTTTCTTTGTGCACCCAGTCCCAAAGAATTTGGCTTGCCTGGGCTACACCTTGTTTTTTAAGAGCAGAAAATAATTGAACAATCCCTCCTGAGGATTGAAGTTTTGCGATGGACAGGGCCTTAGCCGCTTCAGCTTTATTAAGTTTATCCGCTTTGGTTAAAAGTACCAAAAACTTCAGCCCTTCTTCAACCCTGGGTCTCAAGATATCTAAAAGTATGTCATCTAGTTCAGTCAGTCCGTGCCTAGGATCGCAAAGTAAAACGACGCCCTTCAAGTTTGGGCGCGTGATCAAATAGTTTGCCATGACTTGTTGCCAACGAATTTTGTCGCTTTTGGGCACTGCTGCATAGCCGTAACCAGGTAAATCAGCCAAAACAGCATCAGATTGCCCTTGTCGGCCTAATGCAAACAAATTGATGTGCTGAGTTCTCCCCGGAGTTTTAGACGCAAAGGCCAGCTTTTTTTGTTGGGTTAGAACATTGATCGAGGTAGATTTGCCCGCATTGGAGCGTCCAACAAAGGCAATTTCAGGCAAGTCATATGCCGGTAAGTGGTGCATTTGAGCGGCGGTGGTTAAAAAGCGCGCCGTATGAAGCCAGCCGATTGCTTCTTTTGCCGTCTCTGCGGCTGCGCTTTCGGCGTCTGATGGGCTCACACGGGCTTGTGTTTGCACGGCGGGGGTACTCCTTTTTGGGGAGATTTTGCGTGGGGGCGTATTCGACTTTGGCGTTTGGGGCATAATTTTCTAAGGAATTTAACCCACAGATGTATAGTTGAGGGCACCGTACATTGTAGAATCTAATGTTTGGGGTTTCCCCTGATCCAAAAATAGAACACCATGAAGCTTATTTCATCTTTAATTTTATCTGGTGTAGTTGCTTTAACTACACTGTCCACTTCCTTTGCCGCAGAAGAGGCCAAATCATCTGCGCCTGCAAAACCTGATCTCGCTAAAGGCGAAGCTAGCTTTGCTGCATGTGCGGCTTGTCACGGAGCAGATGGTAACTCCGCAATAACGACCAATCCAAAACTTGCGCACCAGCACCCTGAGTATTTAGTTAAACAGCTCCAAGAATTTAAATCCGGTAAGCGGGCTAATGCGGTGATGACTGGCATGGCAGCAACGCTCAGTGAAGATGATATGAAAAACGTAGCTGCTTGGCTGACAACAAAAGAGCCTAAGCACGGTTTTGCCAAAGACAAAGAGTTGGTCGCTCTTGGTGAGAAGATTTACAAAGGCGGGATTGCTGATCGTCAAATTGCAGCATGCGCAGGTTGTCACAGCCCAACCGGAGCCGGCATACCC
This sequence comes from uncultured Burkholderiales bacterium, assembly GCA_903910745.1. Lineage (GTDB taxonomy): Bacteria > Pseudomonadota > Gammaproteobacteria > Burkholderiales > Burkholderiaceae_C > Limnohabitans. The sequence continues at coordinate 55,625 of CAIWAO010000139.1, read as the reverse complement.
TCACAGTACCCACGCCTGAGTGGCCAACACCAAGATTACACAGTAACTCAACTACAAAATTTTAGAGCAGGTGTTCGCAACAATAGCGTGCAAATGACAATGGTCGCAGCTAAGCTTAACGATAAAGAGATTCAAGCTGTATCAGACTATATTGCTGGACTGCACTAAAAACATCTAATGTGTTAATTTCAAAGAGCCGCTTCTTAAACGAGCGGCTTTTTTAATGGCGATTGATTTTTCTGCAGAAAATTGCCCAACTCGCAGAACTGCACCAAATTAAAAATGTCATTCAATGCATTGTTTAGTTTCAGAGTCGACAAAAGTCGCAAAACATTCACTAAATAAAGACCTAGTGAGATTAGGGGAACTGCGAAATAGTATTGCAATCAATCCTTAGTTGGTTAGCATTGGCGTAAGATGGCCGTATATTTGCAGTATTGCAGTATTTTTAAATTTTTTTGAGAGATGACCATGTGGATTAAATCTTCAGAGCAGCGCATACAAGATGTTTTAACCAAGGAGATTACGCCTAGAGAGCACTTTGAGGGGCGCAGAAGTTTATTAAAGCAGTTGAGTAGTGCTGGAATGATCATGGGTGCAACTGGTTCAGTTTTGAATGCCGGAGCACAAACTAATACGACTTTACCTATTGTTACAACGACGGGAGGAGGGAAATTGGCTCCGCTCCCAGGCTTGCATTCAAACGCCCCTGGAGCTTACGTTATGGAGAAGGTGACTGGCTACGCCGATGCATCTTCTTATAACAACTATTACGAATTTGGTACAGATAAAGGGGATCCGGTTAAAAATGCTCACACTTTAAAAACATCTCCCTGGAGTGTCCAGGTGGAGGGGCTTGTTAAAAAACCAATGAAGATCACTCTAGAAGATTTGTTAAAAGTGCATCCAATGGAGGAGCGCATCTATCGTATGCGTTGTGTTGAAGGTTGGTCTATGGTGATCCCGTGGGTTGGTTATTCAATGTCTGAGTTGATCAACAAAGTGGAGCCCCTTGGGAATGCAAAGTTTGTAGAGTTCGTGAGCCTGGCTGACCCTAAAACGATGCCATTTGTTGGTTCTGGTATTTTGGACTGGCCCTACACAGAGGGTCTTAGGATGGACGAAGCAATGAACCCTTTAACACTGCTCTCTTTTGGCATGTACGGCGAAGTACTTCCCAATCAAAGTGGTGCACCTGTTAGGTTGGTCGTACCATGGAAGTACGGCTTTAAGAGCGCCAAAAGTATTGTGAAAATCAGGTTCGTTGAGAAGATGCCTTCTACAGCGTGGAACAAGGCTGCAGCAAACGAGTACGGATTTTATTCAAATGTGAATCCCAATGTTGACCACCCTCGTTGGAGTCAAGCCACTGAGCGCAGGATAGGTGAGGACGGTCTTTTTGCAAAGAAAAGAAAAACGTTGATGTTCAATGGCTACGAGCCGCAGGTCGGCCAGTTATACGCCGGTATGGATTTACAAAAGAACTTTTAAACTTTCCCCATCTTTCTTTGGCATATAAAAATTGAACATTCGAGCCTGGTTTTTGAATTCACATGCGAAGAAGCTTTGCTTGATTTTTTGCGCGCTCCCTTTTCTTTGGCTGCTCAGTAAAACTTTGAACGATCAACTCGGCGCAAACCCTGCAGAGGCCCTGATTCGCAGCACTGGAGACTGGACGATTAGAATACTTTGCGTTGTTTTGTTCATCACTCCCTTAAGGGTGATGAGTAAAACACCTGCGTTACTGCGTTTTAGAAGAATGATTGGAGTGAGTGTTTTTGTATACGCAAGCTTGCACCTATTTTGTTACGCTGGCTTTGATATGGGGTTCGATTGGGACGACATAGCTAACGATATCTTCAAGCGCCCCTTCATATTGGTGGGCTTTGTGGGGTGGATATGTTTAGGGGCGCTGGCTTTGACCTCTAACAATTTCGCTATAAAAAAAATGGGGGCAAAAAACTGGCAGACCCTTCACATGTTGGTCTACCTCATTGCCTTTTTAGCGGTCATTCACTTTTACTGGATGAAGTCAGCCAAGCACAACTTTACTGAGGTCATTATTTACGGGGCGATATTGGGCGCGCTTTTGTTGTGGCGATTAGGCAGAAAACTTCAAGCGACGTTGAATTTGAAATAGCTTACAAGTCACCCCTCTTTATCCTCAGGTTTCTTGACGAATTAAATCTTCAATCGTCTCACGCCGCCTGATTAGAGAGGTTTTGTTAAGATCAACAAGTACCTCAGCAGCCCGCCCTCTTGAGTTGTAGTTGCTTGACATGCTCATGCAGTAAGCGCCCGCTGAGAGAATGGCTAATCCGTCGCCAACCTGAACGCTCAGGCTTCTATCTCTGCCTAACCAATCCCCGCTTTCACAAACTGGTCCAACCACATCGTAGACCAATCCAGAGGTGTTGTTTGAATCAATTTGAACTGGGACAATACCGTGAAATGCTTCATACATTGCGGGGCGAGGGAGGTCGTTCATTGCGGCATCAACGATACAAAAGTTTTTGTGCTCACCAGTTTTTAGATACTCAATCTTTGTTAAGCAAACCCCTGCATTGCCGATCAAAGATCTACCGGGCTCTACAAAAATCATCCTGTCCGCGTAGCCACGTGAGTCTAGTAACTCAAATAGCTTAGACCATAATTTATCTGCAGGAGGTGGAGTCTCTCCGGCGTAATCAATACCAAGTCCGCCCCCAAAGTCCAAGTGCTCAATCCGGATGCCAGACTTCTCAATCTCGTCCACCAAATCAAGTACACGCGAGACAGCGTCCTCATAGGGAGAGATCTCAGTGATTTGAGATCCAATATGACAATCTATGCCTTTGATCATTAAACCTTTAAGGGTGGCTGCCCGTTTGTAGGTCTCTAGTGCTCTTTCGTGAGCGATCCCAAATTTGTTGTCTTTCAGTCCTGTGGAGATGTAGGGGTGAGTTTTCGCGTCTACATTTGGATTCACTCTCAGACTGATAGGGGCTATTTTTTGACTCTCCAGCGCTACTTCATTGAGCACATCTAATTCGGCCTCGCTCTCTACGTTGAAGCAGCATATTCCGGCTTGAAGCGCTGCTTTAATCTCGGTTCTGGTTTTGCCAACACCTGAGAAGATAATGTGATCGGCTTTGCCGCCAGCAGCTAAAACGCGGGCCAACTCCCCGCCTGAGACAATATCAAATCCACACCCTCTTTGTGCAAAAACGCGTAGTACGCCTAGAGATGAATTGGCCTTCATAGCATAGTGAATTCTTGCTCGGCGACCCTTAAATGCCCGCTCGTATGCATCAAGCGCATGAATCATTGCTGCCTTTGAGTATGCAAAGAGTGGTGTGCCGTATTCTGCAATCAATTGAGAAAGCGCTACCTCCTCCATCATGAGGGAATCGTTCTTGTAATGAACAAAGGGTGAGCCGGGTAAGTGCGTTGTAGTCATAAAAATCTATTTTGGAGCAGTATCTGTGGAGTTAAGCTTTCTTGTACTATTGCTGATAGATGGATTCTCGGTCGGCGTAGTTTCTTTAGAAGTATTTGTCGCTCTTGAGCTTGCAGGCACAGGGTTCATAATTTGTGGCAATGAGGCTCTGTTTTTAGCCTCATCCTCACTGGGTATGAATAGGCCTGAGCGTTGCCCGCAACCTGCAAAGCTGATTGATATAGAGAGAATCAAAAATAATAATAAGGGATGGGTGTTATTTTTGCTCACACTTTAACCCTTCGCCTTATGTTGGATACTCTGTATGTTTAAAATAACTTTTGCCATTTGCAAATTGTACCGATACATTGGGTATCTTGTCTCTTTGCGAAAACTTTAAAGCTTAAAACCTATGACTGATACTGAGTATTTAGAGCTTGCTGAAACGTTACTTAAAACGGTTGAGCTGCATTGTGACCGAATCAACGATGAGTCTGATGCAGACATAGACAACCAGCGAGTAGGCTCTATGATTACACTGACATTTACCAATAAAACTCAGATTATCATCAACCTTCAAAAACCACTTCAAGAGGTTTGGTTGGCGACTCGATCAGGTGGGTATCACTACCGCTACGAAGGACATAGTTGGGCTAACACCAAAGGGGAGGGTGAGTTTTGGTGGCAACTGACCCAAGATGCTTGCACTCAAAGTGGCTTACAGTTGGAATTTAACTCGTCCATTTAATTCTTGAAGATATCTAATATCTTTTTTCGCTCTTCATTAGAGCTATTGTTCTCTGAGTTGTTAGCTCCACCGTCTATTCCAACACTGCTTACACCGTTACCCCTCGTGTACTCGGTGAAGTACCAATCAGCGCCCTCTTTCACTACCCCAGTGGGTGGTGGGGGTACCTCGGTGACAGGCACGTTTTTGAGCGCTTGTTGCATATAGCGGATCCAAACGGGAAGACTAAGTCCGCCTCCTGTTTCATGATCCCCTAGCTTGCGGGGGGTGTCATAACCAATCCAAGTGATCGCTGTGAGCGTAGGTTGAAAACCAGAGAACCAGGCGTCTAATGAGTCATTCGTGGTTCCCGTTTTACCGTAAATATCAGGGCGTTTAAGGACTGCTTGAGCCTTTGCTGCCGTACCCACCCTGGCAACCTCTTGCAAGAGGGTAGACATAATAAATGCATTGCGTTGGTCGATAACTCTTGCTGAATCCTCTTGCTCAGCGGGTGTGTACTCCGTTAAGACTTTGCCGAGGGGATCCACTACTTTAGTGATGAGGTAGGGATTCATTAAGAACCCCCCGTTTGCAAACACAGAGTAGCCCACAGCAAGTTGCATGGGGGTTGCTGAGCCAGCGCCGAGAGCCATGGTTAAGTAGGGGGGATGTTTTTCAGGATCAAACCCAAATCTAGATATCCATTTCTGTGCGTAGTGGGTGCCGATCGAGTTCAAAATTCTGATGGAAATCATGTTCTTTGATTTTGCTAACCCGGTTTTCAGTGGTAGCGGACCATCAAATGTACCTTCATAATTTTTAGGCTCCCAGGCCTGTCCACCAGTTTCACTGGCGTCAAAAAATAGAGGTGCATCATTGATAATCGTCGTTGGGGTGAAGCCTTTTTCAAGGGCTGCAGAGTAAATAAAGGGTTTAAAGCCAGAGCCCGGTTGTCTCCAGGCTTGGGTGACGTGGTTAAATTTATTTTTCTCAAAATCAAAACCACCTACTAGAGAGCGAATAGCACCGTCTCTCGGATCTATTGCTACAAATGCGCCCTCTACCTCGGGTAATTGGGTGATAGACCAACTGTTTTTAGTTGCATCTTTCACAATTCTAATTAACGCTCCTGGTCGAATTTTGATATTGGGTGGAGCTTTCTCACTTAGTCCTGACTGGACGGGCTTTAAGCCGTCCCCTGTGATCTCAATGAGTTCACTGTTTAATCGCATGACTCTCACCAACTTTGGGGTAGCTTCAAGAACAACTGCTGACAATAGATCCCCTTTGTCGCCTTGATCAACAAGTGCGTCGTCAATTGCATCTGCGAGCTCAGAGGTCTCAGTTGGGAGTGTGATAAATCTCTCAGGACCTCTATAAACTTGGCGTAGCTCATAATCCATGATGCCACGTCTGAGAGCTTGATATGCAACCTCTTGATCCTCTGCTTTGATAGTTGTGAAAACGTTAAGGCCTCGGGTATAGATGTCGGGACCGTACTGCGCAAACATCAACTGGCGAACCATCTCAGCGACGTATTCTGCGTGAGTTTGAGTCACCACTGCGCCTGTGCGAATGTGCAGCTCTTCTTCTTTGGCGATTTGTGCTTGTTCTTTGGTTATGAAACCATTTTCAAGCATCCGCTCGATAATGTATTGTTGTCTGGTGCGTGCACGTTTGGGGTTGCTGATTGGGTTGTAAGCTGACGGGGCCTTGGGTAGTCCCGCCAGCATCGCTGCTTCAGCGATTGAGATTTGTTGCAGTGGTTTGCCAAAATAGGCCTGAGAGGCAGCCGCAAAACCATACGCCCTGTTGCCTAAGAATATCTGATTTAAATAGATTTCAAAGATCTGATCTTTAGTGAGCATGTGCTCAAGTTTTAAGGTCAGAAGTATTTCGTAGATTTTTCGGGTGAATGTTTTCTCAGAGGAGAGGTAAACATTACGTGCAACTTGCATGGTGATTGTGGAAGCGCCTTGACTTTTTGCATGTCCTAAGTTGGCAATACTGGCACGTAACAGTCCAACATAATCCACCCCACCGTGTTGATAAAAGCGCGCATCCTCTATTGAGAGAACCGCGTCCTTCATGACTTGAGGTATATCTTTAAATGCGGTGAGGGTTCTTCGCTCCTCGCCGAACTCACCAATGACTTTACCCTCAACAGAGTACACCCTCATAGAGAGTTTGGGTCTGTAATCTGCCAGATCTGAGATATCTGGCAGTTGCGGATAGGCAATAGCCAACGCCATACAAACCAACATACCAATTGAGAGAAAGCCTGCAACGCATAGTCCAATCGACCAACTGAAGAACGTGATCAGTAATCTGCCCAGTGTGGATTCTGGGGGTTTTTCTTTAGGCGAGGCCACTTGGTCGGCTTGGGGCTGGGATTTTTTGGATTTAAAAGAAAACAGAGGCATGGATAGCTTTAAGCTTTAAAAGTCGTACAGTTTCGTGTCTTTTGTGAGTTGTAGTTTAACCTGTAGGCTGTATTGGGGGCAGACTGGGAGGGCTATTTTCTGAACTAATTGGCTGTAAAAGTAATTAATTCGTGTGCTATTTAGCTTTGATTCAGGGTGGGACAGAAGCAAACTAAAATATCCATGTGAAGCCCCTAAAGGTAGAACAATTGAGTTTGAATGAAATTTGTTTTTAGGGCGATGCTTATATGAATTTATTTTGCGCGCTTGGCCTGAATAAAAGCTAAGTTGTTCAAGGTGAACAAAATCTATGAAAGAGACAAAAAGTGTTGGCATTGGTGGGTTTACCGGGAAGTGGAAAATCTACAGTCGGTAGACAGTTAGCTAGAAGATTGAATTTAAGTTTTATCGACTCCGATCACGCAATCGAAGAGCGACTTGGGTGCTCGATTCGTGAGTTCTTTGAGGTTGAGGGAGAAGAGCGCTTTAGAGATATTGAAACCCAGGTTATTCAAAAACTTTTACAAGAAAAGTATGGGGTTATCTCAACAGGCGGGGGCTCGGTCCTTAGGCCTTTGAACCGACAGGAGTTGCATAGCAAAGCAAAAGTTTTCTACCTAAGGGCTTCTCCAGAAGAGGTTTTCAGACGCTTAAAACACGATCAAAACAGGCCCTTATTGCAAGTGGCTGATCCGCTGACTAGACTTAAAGACATTTACAGCATTCGTGATCCCTTGTATAGAGAAACTGCTCACCACGTGGTTGAAACAGGAAGACCCAAAATTAGTAACATGGTTCACAACATCATTGCACAGTTAGAACAAGACCAGTATGCAGATTTAGATTCGGATAAACAAAATAAGTTATGAACGCCATTAATCCAACTCTCGTTCCAATCCAGTTGGGTGAGAGAAGCTATTCGATCTATATTGGAGAGGGCTTGCTTGGGCGCTCCTCAACTTGGGATAAGCTGCCCAATGCGCCGATGGCATTGATAGTGACAAATGTAAGCGTTGCCCCTCTTTACGGTGAGCAATTGAAAGATGCTTTAAAACAAAAATATTCTCGAGTTGAGTTACTGTGTTTGCCAGATGGGGAGACATTTAAAACCTTCGAGACGCTTAATCTTATTTTTGACCAATTATTGGGCTCTGGCGCAGATCGAAAAACCATTCTCTTTGCCCTGGGCGGGGGTGTAATAGGGGATATGACAGGTTTTGCTGCAGCATGCTTTATGAGGGGTGTCCCGTTTGTTCAAGTGCCCACTACTTTGCTGGCTCAAGTGGATTCCTCTGTTGGCGGAAAAACTGCGATCAATCATCCCTCGGGTAAAAACATGATTGGCGCTTTTTATCAACCCGAATTGGTGGTCTGTGATTTAGATACTTTGCAGACTCTGCCTACAAGAGAGTTGAGCGCTGGTTTGGCAGAGATTATCAAATATGGACCTATCGCAGATATGAGTTTTATGCAGTGGATTGAAGACAATTTGGAATTGCTAATCACCAAAGATGTTGGGGCACTTGCTTATGCGGTTCAAAGAAGTTGCGAGATCAAAGCCTCAGTTGTGGGTGTTGACGAAAAAGAGGGTGGGTTAAGAGCCATATTAAATTTCGGGCACACATTTGGTCATGCTATTGAGGCAGGTTTGGGGTTTGGAGTTTGGTTGCACGGCGAAGCTGTTGGATGCGGCATGGTAATGGCGGCTCATTTATCCCATAAGCTTGGATTGGTAGACGAGGCCTTTGTGAAAAGACTCACAACTTTGATAGAGCGGGCGGGCTTACCGGTTAAGGGCCCCAAACTAGGTGCGCAGGAGTATATAGAGCACATGCGTGTTGATAAAAAAGCGCAGGCTGGACATATAAGATTTGTACTCATCAATGCTCCCGGCCAAGCACAAGTCATGGGAGCTGAGGACACATTAGTTGCACAAGTCATTGATCAGTGCTGCGCATAGTTCATGTCAGCTAATTTAATTCAAATCGATTTACAAAATATGCATGCCAGCTCGCTGGCCCCCTACGCATGCGACCCCGTAAATACTCGAGGGAGGCGGTTCAAAGAAACTTCGGCCCCAACCCGAAATGATTACCAAAGAGACAGGGACAGGATAGTTCACTCAACTGCATTTAGGCGGTTGGTTTATAAAACTCAGGTATTTCTTAATCATGAGGGGGATTTGTTTAGAACCAGGATGACGCACTCCCTAGAGGTAGCACAACTTGCTAGATCCATTTCTCGAGTGCTTGGACTGAATGAAGATTTGGTTGAAGCCATTGCGTTGGCACATGATTTAGGACATACCCCTTTTGGTCATGCGGGGCAAGATGCGCTTAATGCATGCATGAAGGACGAAGGCGGCTTTGAGCATAATTTTCAAAGTCTACGCGTGGTAGATTCGTTAGAGTCCAGGTACCCTAAGTTTGAAGGTTTGAACTTAACCTTTGAAACCAGGGAAGGTGTCCTTAAGCACTGTTCTAATAAAAATGCAAAATACCTGCACGATAAAGAAATAAGTCAACATGAGGAGCATGCACTGCCTGGTGGCGGTTCTGTTTTTGCAGAAAATTTCGTGAGTATTGGATCCCGGTTTATCCATAACCTACAACCCAGTTTAGAGGCTCAGTTATGTAACCTTGCAGATGAGGTGGCATACAACGCACACGATATAGACGACGGAATTCGCTCGGGCTTGATTGACTTTGAGCAACTCAGCACAATTTCCTTGTTTGAAGAGTTTAAGCAAGAGGTGCTCATAGAGTACCCTAATCTGTCACCCAGAAAAATCGCATATGAGAGTATTCGAAGGATGCTTAGTGATCAGGTATATGACATTATTGGCGCGACGCAAGCCGCTATTAGATCGCATGCGGTTCAATCAAGAAATGACGTAGCTCATGCCCCCCCTTTAGTTTGTTTCAGCCCAAAAATGAGGACCCAGGCATTAGAGTTAAAGCGGTTTTTGTTTCAAAACCTATACCGCCATCCTAAGGTCATTGAGACCACTGACTGGGCAAAGGAGGTGGTGACGCATCTATTTAAGGCCTATGTAGATAGTCCACAAGAAATGCCCAAGTTTTATAAGACCAGGGTAAGTGTCCAGCGCGCGGTATCTGACTATATTGCAGGCATGACGGATCGGTTTGCAGTCTCGGAATTTACTAGACTGTGTTCATCTGCGGCGAAAGAAATTGGAATCAAGTAAATGGGCACCATTGAGGATACCCAAGAGTGGATTCAGGAATTTGTGGTTGGACTCAATTTGTGTCCCTTTGCTAAGCCAGTGCTGAGCAAGGGACTAATACGATACGTGGTTTGTGAAGAAACTGAGCAAGGCCTGATAACGGACAAATTAGATCAAGAGTTACTTCAACTGAGGGCTACTGATCCTGAAATAGTTGAGACAACTTTTTTTATATTACCTAAGCTTGGAGGAGACTTTCTTGATTTTCACTTTTTGGTGGAGGCATGCAAAAAAAGAATCAAAGCAATGGATTTAATTGGGATTATCCAAATTGCTGATTTCCACCCAGAGTATGAATTTGGAGATGCAAGGCGTGAAGATATCTCTAATGCTACCAATCAATCCCCATATCCGATGCTTCACCTATTAAGGGAGGCGAGTGTGGAACGAGCAAGGCAAAGTGCGATGAGTTCTGAACTTATTGTTCAGCGCAACCTAGCTTTGTTGAATGAATTGGGACGCCAAGGCGTTCGAAAAATATTAGACAAAGAGTAACTTACAAAGAGCCTGATGAATAAAAAATTAAAGACCTATAGGCGATCTAGCGAGACCGGTGCTAAACCTGAGGGCGTCTCAGAGCAATTAGGCCTAAGGCCAGGGCAATCTCTGGAGCTTTTAAAGGAGCTGCATATATTGACCAGAGAAGGAAAGATTAATCAGGACTCCAGACGCAAGTTAAAACAGGTCAACCATTTGACCCAGTTCATTGAGACTCATCTCCGAGAAATTGTTGATCAAAAGTTGATCAACAATGAAAAAGGTTTCCCCAATCAAACTCTAACCTTAGCAGATCATGGCGCAGGGAAAGCCTACCTAGGATTTATGTTGTATGACTTGTTCATTAAGGATAAATGGGATCTTTCAGAAGGATCTATACAGGCTCACATTTACGGCATTGAGACCCGTGCAGAGTTGGTGCATTCGTCTCAGGCTTTGGCTGCGCGGTTAAATTTTAATGCAATGACTTTTTTAAATATATCCGCTAATGAGGCTCGTGGGCAGGATGTATTACCAGACAAGATTGATGTAGTGACTGCGCTGCATGCGTGTGACAGTGCAACGGACGACGCCATTGGTTTTGGTCTTGATAAAGCGGCACATTTCATTGCCCTGGTTCCTTGTTGTCAAGCCGAGGTGGCAGGTGCGTTAAGAGGAGGCAAGGCGTTGGCATTGGCGCGCACGCCTTTGGCCGAGCTGTGGCGGCACCCTCTACATACACGTGAATTTGGGAGTCAAATTACAAACGTACTTAGGTGTCTTTATTTGGAGTCGCAGGGTTACAGTTTGACAGTGACTGAGTTGGTGGGTTGGGAGCACAGCATGAAAAACGAACTTATTCTTGCTCGGTATACGGCACAGAAAAAGAAAAGCGCTGCTGAGCGTTTGCGGGATTTGGTCGCCGAATTTGGACTCGAAAGTGTTGCCGCGACTCGTTTCCCAAAAGTGTTTGTTGGCTTGCAAGGGTCTTAAAGTGGCAAGGCTTTCAAGACTTGTTGTTCCTCTTCAAGCGCATTATGTTATGTTGAGCGCAAATGATGGAGGATTACTTTTTAAACAAAACGCTGATTATGAGGTAATGCTCAAATTCATTTACGAGCATTGCGTTCGAGAGGGGGTACTATTGCACGGATATTCCTTACTAGATACACAGGTTCATTTGCTTTTGACGCCCAACACTGAGAGGAATTTATCCCGTGTGATGCAAGGGTTGGGCCGCAGTTATGTGAGGTACTTTAACCAGTGCTACGCCAGATCTGGAACACTTTGGTCAGGAAGATATAAATCGACCATTGTCCAACCTGCGGGATGGGTTAAAAACTGTTTGATCTACTTTGATTTTCTTCCTGTTTTGGCCTCAAGCAAGGGGCCAACGGGTGAGGTGGTCAGTTTTGCTGGTGACTATGAATGGACAAGCCACACTCATTTTGTAGGCCTGCGTGTCAATGGACACATTACGCCTCATGCGGACGTTTGGAATTTGGGCAATACACCCTTTGCTCGAGAGGAGCAGTATGCACAATTGGCTCAGGCGGGCTTGGACTCAGAGGTGATAAACCAAATTACAACAGCAATTCAAGGAGGGTGGGTATTGGGGGATGCGTCCTTTATTGCGGAAATCCAAGCCCAAACGCACCGAAGAGTCGCAAAAGCAAAGCCCGGGAGACCTCCTTTGGTTCGCGCTGCACCATAGAGCAACAGTTTTATGTGGTTTTTAAAATCAAAAGTATCTTATTAATAAATTGGTATTATTTAGATGTGTCCCTAATTTAATTGATGGCTCAATGTATTTTTATAAAATTAGTGTCTGACCCTATTTAAATTTGTTGGCAAACTGCTCACACTCCATTACACTCGTTTTCCCTATAAAACTTACAGGAACACGCCATGGATCAGGTGAAAACAACAACTCTCAGCGAGCAAGCTACAGAGAACTCAACACCATCCACATTCACAAGTGGTTTGTATGACCCTACCCAGGAGCACGATAGCTGCGGGGTTGGCTTTGTAGCGCATATCAAAGGCGATAAGAGCCATTCGATTGTCAAACAGGCCCTGAAAATATTAGAGAACCTGGATCACCGGGGCGCGGTTGGTGCGGATAAGTTGATGGGTGACGGAGCTGGGATTTTGATCCAACTTCCAGACACTCTTTATAGAGAGGAAATGGCTCTGAAGGGAGTAACCCTTCCACCTGTGGGTGAGTACGGCGTTGGGATGGTATTCCTGCCCAAAGAAAATGCATCATTGCTTGCTTGCGTTCAAGAACTTGAACGCGCTATCAAAGCAGAGGGCCAAGTTGTGTTGGGTTGGCGCGATGTGCCAATCAATCTAGATATGCCCATGTCTCCAACAGTCAAAGAAAAAGAGCCTCTGATAAGACAAGTGTTTATAGGACGTGGACAAGATGTGATTGTTCAAGATGCACTGGAGAGAAAGCTCTACGTTATCAGAAAAACCGCAAGTGCAGCGATACAAAATTTGAACCTAAAACACGGCAAAGAGTACTACGTAGCGAGTATGTCTAGTCGCACCGTAATATACAAAGGGTTACTGTTGGCAGATCAGGTGGGCAGTTATTACATCGATCTTCAAGACGCTAGATGCGTATCTGCACTGGGGTTAGTGCATCAACGCTTCTCTACCAATACGTTCCCTGAGTGGCCGCTAGCACACCCTTATCGATATGTGGCGCACAACGGAGAGATCAACACTGTAAAAGGCAATTACAACTGGATGAAAGCTCGAGAAGGCGTAATGACGTCTCCAGTGCTTGGACCGGATCTCAAAAAGTTATACCCAATCAGCTTTGCGGGGCAATCTGACACGGCAACTTTTGATAATTGCTTAGAGTTGCTCACTATGGCGGGCTACCCAATCAGCCAAGCAATGATGATGATGATCCCTGAGCCTTGGGAGCAGCACTCAAAGATGGATCAACGCAGGCGTGCGTTTTACGAATATCACGCAGCGATGATGGAGCCTTGGGATGGGCCTGCGTCCATCGTATTTACAGACGGTAGGCAAATCGGGGCAACTCTTGACAGAAACGGTCTTAGACCTTCTAGATATTGCATCACAAATGATGACTTAGTCATCATGGCCTCTGAGTCCGGTGTTTTGCCTATTCCAGAAAATAAGATTGTGCGCAAATGGCGACTCCAGCCAGGCAAAATGTTCTTGATTGATTTAGAGCAAGGGCGCATGATTGATGATGAGGAATTAAAGGCCTCTCTGGCAAACACAAAGCCCTATAAACAGTGGATTGAAAATGTACGAATCAAACTAGATGATGTTGGAACTTCTTCAAATGAAAAGGAATCCAAATATATCCAACAAGCAATTACAAAGAATGATTTGACAACTGAGTCATCGCTATTGGATTACCAACAATCATTTGGTTATTCACAAGAAGATATTAAGTTTTTATTGGCTCCTATGGCCATAAACGGCGAGGAGGGTATTGGGTCAATGGGCAATGACAGCCCACTGGCTGTGCTATCTGATAAGAACAAACAACTATACAGTTACTTCAAACAACTCTTTGCACAGGTTACAAACCCTCCGATTGATCCAATCCGAGAAGCTATCGTGATGTCATTGGTATCTTTCATAGGCCCTAAGCCAAATTTGTTAGATATCAATCAAATCAATCCCCCCATGCGCTTAGAGGTCACCCAGCCTATCTTGGACTCGCAGGATATGGCCAAACTTCGCAATATCGATAGCGTGACGAAAGGCAAGTTCAAGAGCGCCATGCTAGATATCACTTACCCAGTTAGTTGGGGAAGTGAAGGCGTAGAGGCCAAGCTAGCCTCTTTATGTGCAGAGGCAGTTGATGCGATCAGAAGTGATAAAAATATTCTTATTTTGTCCGACCGTGCAACAAACAGTTCCCAGGTAGCGATTCCGGCACTTCTGGCTTTGTCAGCCATTCACCAGCATTTGGTCAAAGAAGGACTAAGAACCTCTGTTGGCTTGGTGGTGGAAACAGGCAGTGCACGTGAGGTACATCATTTCGCAGTGTTAGCCGGTTACGGTGCTGAAGCGATTCACCCCTACCTTGCAATACAAACAATTGAACACTTGCATTCAAAACTTCCCGCAGATCTCTCACCAGAAAAAGCAGTTTATAACTATATCAAGGCAATTGGTAAGGGCATATCAAAGATTATGTCCAAAATGGGCGTATCAACTTACATGAGTTACTGCGGTTCCCAGTTGTTTGAAGCTATTGGAATAAATACAGAAACAGTAGAGAAGTACTTTACCGGTACAGCTAGTCGAGTACAGGGGATCGGTATTTTTGAAATAGCACAAGAAGCTATCCATTTGCACAAATCTGCATACAGCAAGGACCCGGTTCTCTCCAACATGCTTGATGTCGGGGGAGAATATGCATGGCGCGTAAGAGGTGAGGAGCACATGTGGACTCCAGATGCAATTGCAAAACTTCAACACAGTACGCGGTCTAACAACTGGAGCACTTACAAAGAGTATGCTCAGATCATAAATGACCAAAGTCGTAGGCATCTCACACTGCGCGGGCTATTTGAGTTCAAAATTGATCCATCAAAAGCAATCTCTATTGACAAAGTAGAGCCTGCCAGTGAGATCGTCAAGAGGTTTGCAACGGGCGCCATGAGTCTGGGTTCAATTTCTACTGAAGCGCACTCAACTCTTGCAATTGCGATGAACAGAATAGGTGGCAAGAGCAACACCGGTGAAGGAGGGGAGGATCCAGCAAGGTACAGAAACGAGCTGAAGGGGATACCTATAAAGATGGGCGATACGCTAAAGAGCGTGGTCGGTGAAGCTCAGATTGAAGTTGACTTACCGCTGAATGCTGGTGACAGTTTGCGCTCGAAAATCAAGCAAGTTGCGTCGGGAAGGTTTGGAGTGACGGCTGAATACTTGTCCTCTGCTGATCAAATTCAGATCAAAATGGCACAGGGCGCTAAGCCAGGCGAAGGTGGTCAGTTGCCCGGTGGTAAGGTTTCGGAATATATCGGATTTCTGCGGTACTCAGTGCCTGGTGTTGGGTTGATCTCACCCCCTCCGCATCATGACATTTACTCAATTGAAGATCTTGCACAACTAATCCATGATCTTAAAAACGTGGCCCCGCACGCGTCTATCAGTGTGAAGCTGGTCTCTGAGGTGGGAGTTGGAACCATTGCAGCCGGGGTTGCAAAATGTAAGGCCGACCACGTCGTTATTGCTGGACATGACGGGGGCACTGGTGCCTCTCCTTGGTCCTCCATCAAGCATGCTGGTAGTCCTTGGGAGATCGGACTCGCAGAAACGCAACAAACCCTGGTATTAAATGGATTAAGAAGCCGCATTCGCGTTCAAGCCGATGGTCAAATGAAAACGGGCCGGGATGTGGCAATTGCTGCGCTGATGGGCGCCGATGAATTTGGATTTGCAACAGCCCCCTTGGTCGTTGAGGGTTGCATCATGATGCGTAAATGCCATCTCAATACATGTCCAGTAGGGGTGGCAACGCAGGACCCAGTGCTTAGAAAAAAATTCTCAGGAAAGCCGGAGCATGTGGTGAACTACTTCTTCTTCATTGCAGAGGAGGTCAGACAAATCATGGCTCAGCTGGGAATTGTAAAGTTTGATGATTTGATTGGGCGTGTAGATTTACTTGACACGCGCGCAGGTATTGAGCACTGGAAAGCAAAGGGACTTGATTTCACTCGTATTTTTGCTCAACCCAATGTTCCACAAAATGTTTCCAAATATCACACCGAACACCAAGACCATGGACTTGAGAAGGCTTTGGATGTCCGCCTGATAGAGAAGTCAAAAGCAGCCATTGAAAAAGCTGAAAAAGTGCAATTCATTGAAGTTGCAAAAAATGTGAACCGCTCAGTCGGTGCGATGCTATCAGGCGCTTTAACCAAAGTCCGACCTGAGGGATTGCCTGACGATACCTTGCATATTCAATTAGAAGGTACGGGTGGTCAATCGTTTGGGGCGTTCCTTGCGAGAGGAATAACTCTCTATTTGATTGGGGACGCAAACGATTACACAGGCAAAGGCTTGTCGGGTGGGCGAATTGTTGTTAGACCTAGCATTGACTTTAGGGGCAATCCAATAGAGAACACGATTGTTGGAAATACGGTTTTGTACGGAGCAACTAGCGGGGAAGCATTTTTCAGCGGCGTTGCTGGCGAGAGGTTTGCAGTGCGCTTGTCGGGTGCGAAAGCGGTTGTTGAGGGCACGGGAGACCACGGATGTGAGTACATGACAGGAGGTACTGTTGTGGTGCTCGGGCACACAGGCCGCAACTTTGCTGCTGGAATGAGCGGTGGTATTGCCTATGTCTACGATGAAGACGGTGGATTTGCAGATCGCTGCAATATGTCTATGGTCAGCATTGAGAAAATGCTAACAGGTGCTGAGCAAACAAAATCAGTAGCTCAAAATCTCTGGCACCAGGGGCAAACCGATGAGGCTCAACTCAAGCAGTTACTCGAGTCCCATGATAAATGGACCGGCTCCAAGCGCGCGCGAGAACTACTAGATCATTGGCCACAATCATTGAAGAAATTCGTCAAGGTATTCCCCAATGAATACAAACGAGCGTTAACTGAAATGGGAGCAAAACCCAAAGAGCAAGAGCCTGCTTCTGCGGTCAAAGCAAAAAAAGTAGTTTCAACCAAATGATCAGAAATTATTTAAAAATTTAGTAACGATTAACAATGCGGCTATTAAAAGGAGCCTAATTTAGGGGTAGGAATTATGGGAAAAATCACTGGATTCATGGAGTTTGAACGAGTTGAGGAAGGTTATCTTCCGGTTGAAGACCGCGTCAGAAATTACAAAGAGTTTGTAATTACTTTAGATAACAATCACGCCAAGATTCAAAGTGCAAGATGCATGGACTGCGGAACACCGTTTTGTAACAGCGGATGTCCTGTGAACAATATCATTCCAGATTTCAATGATTTGGTGTATCAAGATGACTGGGAGAATGCGATTAATGTTTTGCATTCAACCAATAACTTCCCTGAGTTTACGGGGCGTATTTGCCCCGCTCCTTGCGAGGCCGCTTGTACGCTCAACGTGAATGATGATGCTGTTGGTATCAAATCAATTGAGCATGCAATCATAGATAAAGCTTGGAAAAATGGTTGGGTTAAGCCCCAGCTCAGTGAAGTCAAAACAGGCAAAAAAATAGCCATTGTCGGCTCCGGTCCTGCAGGCCTTGCTGCAGCCCAGCAGTTGGCAAGAGTTGGACATTCTGTGACGGTATTTGAAAAAAATGACCGCGTTGGAGGCTTATTGCGTTACGGCATTCCAGACTTTAAGATGGAGAAAACGCACATTGATCGACGTATTGAGCAAATGAAACTTGAAGGGGTTGAATTTAAAACCTCAGTTTTGGTCGCAGACTTGGACAAGGATGTAGTTTTAACCAATTGGTCTAAAGAGAAGATTGACCCAAAGACCTTGCTAAAAGAATTCGATGCAGTAATTCTCAGTGGGGGATCCGAGCAATCAAGAGATTTACCCGTGCCGGGCAGAGATTTGGAGGGCGTTCACTTTGCGATGGAGTTTTTGCCGCAGCAAAACAAAGTCAACGCCGGTGATAAATTAAAGGGCCAATTGCGTGCTGATGGTAAACATGTGATTGTGATTGGTGGTGGAGATACAGGGAGTGATTGTGTAGGCACAAGCAACCGTCACGGGGCATCTAGTGTGACTCAGTTTGAAGTTATGCCTGAGCCCCCATTGAGTGAAAATAAATCCATGGTTTGGCCTTACTGGCCCATGAAGCTTAGAACGAGCTCTAGCCATGAAGAAGGATGCGAGCGTGTTTTTGCTATATCAACAAAAGAATTTATCGGCAAAGGCGGTAAATTAACAGGATTAAAAACTGTTCATGTTGAGATGAAGGAAGGCAAACTCTCTGAGATTGAGGGAACTGAGCAAGTTCACCCAGCAGATATGGTTTTGCTCGCTATGGGATTTACTAACCCAGTTGCTAGTATTTTGGATGCTTTTGGTGTGGAAAAAGATGGGCGCGGCAATATTAAAGCCTCTACAGAAGGATCTGCGGCCTACACTACCAATGTTCCTAAAGTCTTTGCAGCAGGCGATATGCGTAGGGGGCAGTCTTTGGTGGTCTGGGCCATTCGAGAGGGTAGGCAGGCAGCGAGAGCGGTTGATGAGTTCTTGATGGGCTCAACGACACTGCCCCGTTAGTAATACAAAACAAAAGGATTGCCTCTTTTTCAGTTTACGTCCGGTGTCTATTGAGAAACATCTACGCCACCCATCGTGATTGGGTCCCCTAAGCTGCCAGGGGGTCCTATAACGCGTCTTTATCGATTAATTTAAGGTTGTTATGAGTGTGACAAATATAAGACACGCAAAGCCGTAAAATGTCTGATACTTAAAAACCCTTAGCCATCTTTAATGAGTTGTCGAAAGGGTACTGTTTATGAACCCCAATTACGAAAACTCTCCTTCCCCTCTTATTGAAATTAAAGATCTGCGTTTTGGTTACGGGGATCGCTTGATTTTGGACGGAATTAATTTAACTATTCCAAGGGGCAAAGTAACAGCCATCATGGGCGCATCAGGCGGTGGAAAGACAACCATTTTGAGGCTCATTGGAGGCCAGTATAAAGCGCAGTCTGGTAGCGTTTTATTTGATGGGCAAGATATCGGTGCATTACAGCCAACCGAGTTGATGCATCTGAGAAGGCGCATGGGCATGCTTTTTCAGTTCGGTGCATTGTTCACTGACTTGAGTGTTTTTGACAACGTGGCATTTCCTTTGCGCGAAATCACTCAACTCTCAGAGCCCATGATCAGGGACGTAGTTCTAATGAAGCTTGAGGCCGTAGGTCTAAGAGGTGCAAGAGACCTCATGCCAAGTGAAGTCTCTGGAGGTATGGCACGGCGGGTGGCTTTGGCAAGGGCTATTGCGCTTGATCCAGAGCTTGTAATGTACGACGAGCCTTTTGCGGGCCTAGATCCAATATCATTGGGTACTGCGGCGCGTTTGATTCGTAGGCTAAACGATGCAATTGGTTTAACCAGCATCGTTGTGTCGCATGATTTAGACGAGACATTTCAAATAGCTGACCAAGTTATTATTTTGGCAAATGGGGGAATCGCAGCCCAAGGCACACCCGACGAAGTATTACAAAGCACCGATCCTTTAGTGCATCAATTCGTCAGCGCCAACCCCGATGGACCAGTGCGCTTTCATTATCCAGGATCAACATTTGCCCAAGACTTAGGCTTACCTCAGAAGAATTTCAGTTTTAATGAGGAAGCCAAATGATTAAATTTCTCTCAAGCATTGGTGCAATTGTTAGGCTAACCCTAGTCGCTGTTGGTTTGTCTTGGAAGCTTTTAGTTCGTTTGATTAAGCTTTTCAGGCCAACCATGCGTCGCTTTAGTTTAGTCAGTGAACAAATGCATTTTTTGGGTAACTATTCCCTTGCAATTATTTCTGTATCTGGATTGTTTGTTGGATTTGTTCTCGGACTCCAGGGGTATTACACCCTTCAAAAATACGGTTCAGAGTCTGCTTTAGGGCTTTTGGTGGCACTAAGTTTGGTGAGGGAGCTTGGGCCTGTAGTTTGTGCACTTTTGTTCGCAGGTCGCGCAGGCACTTCCCTAACGGCTGAAATTGGATTGATGCGCGCAGGCGAACAACTCAGCGCGATGGAGATGATGGGGGTAGATCCGATTGCGCGTATATTGGCCCCAAGGTTTTGGGCTGGGGTTTTCACGATGCCAATATTAGCAGCGGTGTTTAGTGCGATGGGTATTGTGGGTGGTTGGGTTGTTGGAGTCGTGATGATTGGTATTGACTCGGGTTCATTTTGGGGTCAGATGCAAGGAGGCGTTGACTTCTTTAAAGACGTTTTGAACGGCGTACTGAAGAGCTTTATTTTCGGGATCACAGTTACTTTTGTTGCTCTTTACCAAGGCTACGAAGCTCAGCCAACTCCTGAGGGCGTATCAAGGTCAACCACAAGCACTGTGGTGGTTGCCTCTTTGTTTGTATTAGGCTTGGACTTTGTCTTGACAGCTCTAATGTTTAGTTTGTAATGAATAAAATTGTTTAATAAGGGGAACTTCATGCAACGATCAAAAAGCGATGTATGGGTGGGTTTGTTGGTGATTTTGGGTGCCGTTGCATTTTTATTCTTGTCACTTCAGTCGGCCAATTTGCTAACTTTGAATTGGCACACTTCATACACTGTAACGGCGCGCTTTGACAATATTGGAGGCTTAAAAAGACAAGCCGCTGTAAAGAGTGCTGGAGTAGTGGTTGGACGAGTCAAGGAAATTAGTTTTGATGACAGTCATTTCCAAGCACAGGTTACGTTGTCAATGGATAATAGATTTCAATTTCCCAAAGACAGTTCGCTCAAAATTTTGACCAGCGGGCTGTTAGGTGAGCAATACATCGGAATTGAGGCAGGATCGGATTCTAAAAACTTAGAGGCTGGGGATGCAGTATCCTCAACCCAATCAGCCATTGTTTTAGAGAACTTGATCAGCCAATTTTTATACAATAAGGCGGCTGACGGGCCGTCTGTGGGGTCACGTTGATGAGCTCTCGGTTTTTTGGTGCTATTTTGGTTTTTATACGCTCTTTTCTTTTTTTGGGAGTCTTTTTGTTTGCCGGTTGTGCAAGCGTTAATGACCCCAACCCAAGGGATCCATGGGAGCCAATGAACAGAAAGATTTTCTCCGTCAATGACTCCGTTGATAAAGCAGTGGTTAAGCCGGTAGCTGTCGCTTATAAAGATTACACGCCTGAAGTAGTTCAAAAAGGTATCAATAACTTTTTTGGAAATCTTCGAGATGTATGGTCAGCAATCAATAGCGCATTGCAATTAAAAGGTGGTGATACTGTTGACGGCACAATGCGAGTCGTAGTTAACTCAACCGTTGGTGTTCTTGGCTTGATTGATGTCGCAACACCTTTAAAAATCAAAAAACACAAAGAAGACTTTGGTAAAACACTGGGTCATTGGGGCGTTCCAACAGGTCCCTATCTTGTATTGCCTTTCTTTGGTCCGTCCGATTTAAGAGATGCTTCAGGGTTTGTATTTGATATTAAATTCAATCCGACTTCACAAAGTATCAAGAAAGTTGCAGTTCGCAATACCTTATACGGAATCAATGCAATCGATACTCGCAAGGGGTATTTGGGGCTGGAGGATAGCCTTGATGCGATTGCGCTGGATAGGTATTCTTTTGTTAGAGATGCATATTTGCAAAGAAGGTTGTATGAGATTTATGATGGCAACCCGCCTGATCAAGAAAATGACGATGAAAAATGAGAGAAATGATGTTTAATCTTAAGATGCCAAATCTTGTTGCTATTAGAAAATTAATTATTTCAGCAACCATGTTTTTAATGGGTTCTCTAACTCTATTCGCCTCCAATATGGCCTTCGCCGGTGATGAAGCACCAGATGAATTCATAAAAAGATTGTCTGTTGAGCTTCAAGAAATTGTCAAAAATGATCCCGCCCTTAAAGCGGGTGATTTACATAAAACCAGCGCTGTAGTTGATGCAAAGATAATGCCCCATTTGAACTTCGTTCGCATGACTGCCTCCGCCGTTGGGCCTGCCTGGAGAAGTGCTACCCCCGATCAACAAGCTAAGCTATCTGCAGAGTTTAAAATGTTGTTGGTGAGAACCTACGCCGGCGCTTTGTCTCAGGTGACTGATATCACGATTAATGTGAAGCCCTTTCGCGGATCAGCAGAAGACAAAGAGGTACTTGTTCGTTCTGAGATCAAGGGGAAGGGTGAGCCTGTCCAGCTAGATTACAGGCTAGAGAAAACACCTGGTGATGGTTCTGGTTGGAAGATTTACAACTTGAATGTTCTTGGCGTTTGGCTTGTAGAGACCTATAGAAGCCAATTCTCCCAAGAGATTAATGCAAAAGGTCTTGACGGATTGATCGCTACACTGGTAGAGCGTAATAAATCGAATGCTAAAAAGTGATCACTCTTAGACTACCTCCCTCTTTAACGCATTTAAATGCGGATGCCTGTGCTCTTGAGTATTTGACGGTAATGCGTGCAGATACGGGGCCGATTACTAATATTGATGCAAGTGAGTTGGTTCATTTCGATTCTTCAGTCTTGGCATTGTTTTTAACGTTGGTCAAAAACATGAAAGAGAGAAACGGAACTTTGCAAATAAGTGGATTGCCAGAGAGGGCTAAAGCACTAGCTCATGTTTATGGTGTTGCAGAGATGCTGCCCATTTAATTTTTTGTGAAGTTTTTTTTAATTTACCAAACTCGCAAAGGCTAACACTACATATTTAATGGGGTGCACTGTTATAAAGCCCTTCTTAACTGAAATACTTATCAAAACACTTGTTTCATCCAAATAACAAATTACTTACTAACTCATTTAGTCAAACATGCCTGCTATTTCTTTTAAAGAAGTTACTAAACAATTCCAAACATCCAAGGGCCCACTCACGGCACTAGCGGGGGTAAGTTTCGATATTGAAGTTGGAGAATTTTTCGGATTACTAGGTCCTAACGGAGCAGGAAAAACTACGCTGATCAGTATATTGGCTGGTCTTGCGAGGGCAACCAGCGGACATATTTTAGTCAATGGTCTGGATGTTCAAAAAGATCCTCTCAAAACAAGAAAGCTCTTAGGTATTGTGCCCCAAGAGTTGGTGTTTGATCCTTTCTTTACTGTAAGGGAGGCTTTGCAGTTCCAGTCTGGTTATTTTGGCGTTAGAAATAACGGGGACTGGATTGATGAATTATTAGTCAGCCTTGGTCTCTCAGATAAAGCCAATAGCAACATGCGTCAACTCTCAGGCGGCATGAAGCGACGTGTGCTTGTTGCGCAAGCCCTTGTGCACAAGCCGCCCGTGATTGTTCTAGATGAGCCAACCGCCGGTGTAGATGTGGAGCTTAGACAGACACTTTGGCAGTTCATTGACCGACTTAACAAGCAGGGTCATACTGTTCTTTTAACTACGCACTATTTGGAGGAGGCTGAGGCGCTTTGTCAAAAAATTGCTATGTTAAAAACCGGTCGTGTCGTGGCGCTTGATAAAACAAGTGAGCTACTTAATGCTGCTTCAAGCAACGTTCTTAGATTTAAACTAGATGCGCCACTCCCCCCTGAGCTGGCTAGAATGGCAAGAGTTACGGGAAGAATTGTTCAGTTCCCAGCCCAAAACGCTGCACAAATTGAAAACTATTTGTCAAGTATTCGATTGGCTGGTTTGGTCGCCGAGGATGTTGAAATTAGAAAGGCCGATCTTGAGGATGTCTTTATTGAAGTGATGGGGGAGGCTTTATGATGGGTTGGAGAGCTCTCTTTTATAAGGAAGTATTGCGCTTTTGGAAGGTTAGTTTTCAAACAGTCGCTGCGCCCGTGATGACTTCTTTGTTGTATTTGCTCATTTTTGGGCATGTCATGGCAGATCGTGTAAAAGTCTACGACACTGTGAGTTACACCTCTTTTTTGGTGCCAGGACTAGTGATGATGAGTGTGCTTCAAAATGCTTTTGCCAATAGTTCATCGTCATTGATACAAAGCAAAATCATGGGCAACTTGGTTTTTATTTTGCTTGCTCCTTTGAACCACTGGAGTTGGTTTATTGCCTACGTTGGCTCCTCTGTCGTGAGGGGATTGGCGGTTGGGTCTGGAGTTCTAATTGTTACTATATTTTTTACAGAGTTAACTGCTGTTGCACCTATTTGGATTATTGTGTTCGCTGTGTTAGGTGCAACCATGCTTGGGGCACTTGGACTTATTGCGGGCCTTTGGTCTGAAAAGTTTGATCAAATGGCCGCTTTTCAAAACTTTGTAATCATGCCTATGACTTTTTTGAGTGGTGTTTTTTATTCGATTCACTCATTGCCAGTATTTTGGCAAACCGTCAGTCATTTGAACCCGTTTTTTTATATGATTGATGGATTCCGGTATGGTTTTTTCGGGGTGAGCGACGTCTCCCCTTGGTTGAGTCTTGGTATTGTTGGGAGTGCCTTAGTTGTGGTCTCTTTCATTGGACTGTCCATGCTTAAGAGCGGTTACAAAATCAGAGGTTAATGTGGAGAAGAGAGAATGACAGCTCAAGAAATTGAAGATATTATCAAAAACGGCATTGCCTGTGAGTTTATAAACATCAGTGGTGACGGCAGACATTGGTTTGGGGTTATCGTCGCTGATAGTTTTAAAGGTCTCAGGCCATTACAAAGACATCAAAAAGTTTATGCATCCCTTGGTAACAAAATGCACAACGACGAAATTCATGCACTCTCGATGAAGACCTTTACACCTGATGAGTGGGCAGTGCAAGATCAAAAGCAGTTCTTTAACTGATAGAGCAATATGGATAAATTAGTGATTCGAGGCGGTAGGCCGCTAAATGGTGAGGTGAGTATCGCAGGCGCTAAAAACGCCGCCTTGCCTGAGATATGCGCCGCCCTTCTTAGCGCTGAGCCAATTAAGTTGTTGAATGTGCCCTCCTTAAAAGACGTCACAACGATGCTTAAATTGGTTAGAAATATGGGTGTAAAAGCCGACTTACAGTTAGATCATGATTCTGGGCATGGAAATACCTTGACATTGGACGCCTCTAACATAAGCAATCCCGAGGCGCCCTATGAGCTCGTTAAGACCATGAGAGCATCAGTCTTGGCTCTAGGGCCTTTGCTTGCTCGATGCGGTCGAGCCAAGGTCTCATTGCCAGGTGGATGTGCGATTGGAACCCGCCCCGTTGATCAGCACTTAAAGGGATTGCATGCGATGGGGGCACGTATAAGTGTTGAGCACGGCTACATGATTGCAGCTTTAGCTCCAGGGTTAAATAGGCTACACGGTGCCAGAATAGCTACGGACATGGTCACAGTTACGGGTACTGAAAATTTCATGATGGCAGCGGCATTGGCGAACGGAGAAACGCTTTTGGAGAATGCTGCTCAAGAACCTGAAATCACTGACTTAGCCGAGCTATTGATTTCGATGGGAGCAAAAATTGAAGGTCACGGTACCAGCAAGATTCGTATTCAAGGTGTGCAAAGTCTAAGAGGCGCTACTCACAAAGTAGTTAGTGATCGCATAGAAGCGGGTACCTTTTTATGTGCAGTTGCTGCAACGGGTGGTGAAGTGTTACTTAAAAATGCACGAGCTGAACATTTGGGCGCAGTGATTGATAAATTAATTGATGCAGGTGTACAAATCGAGTCTAATGAACACGGCATCAAAGTTAAAAGTCCTAGTCCTGCTTATTCGCATTTGGTTGCTCAGACTTTTAGGACGACCGAGTATCCTGGTTTCCCAACCGACATGCAGGCACAATTCATGGTGCTCAACTGCGTATCCAAGGGTTCAAGTAGGGTGACTGAGACAATCTTTGAGAATCGCTTTATGCACGTCAATGAGTTGTTGCGCTTAGGGGCAAATATTCAAATTGACGGTAAAGTATCCATGATCGAAGGAGTTCCGATGCTCTCAGGTGCAACGGTGATGGCAACTGACCTACGGGCATCTGCAAGTTTGGTGATAGCTGGGCTGGTTGCCAACGGGGAAACTCAAGTTGACCGAATTTATCACCTTGATAGAGGGTATGACCGAATGGAGGTCAAGCTACGCAACTTGGGTGCGGATATTGAGCGCGCTCAGGAAAGATAAATTCAATGAATAAGTTTATGGAGAAAAAAGTGTCTTTTACAAGAACTCAAATTTTGAGGTCGAGAATATGAGCGTACAAGATGCATCCATGATTACTTTGGCCTTATCGAAGGGGCGAATTTTTGATGAGACATTGCCGCTTCTCAAGGCTGCGGGACTAGAGGTTTTGGAAAACCCTGAGCATTCAAGAAAGCTTATATTGCCCACCAATAGGAGTAATGTGCGTGTCGTATTGGTTCGCGCCTCCGATGTCCCAACCTACGTTCAGTACGGAGGCGCAGACCTGGGAGTGACGGGGTTGGACACCCTCATTGAGCACGGTAGTGATGGTCTATATCAACCACTGGATTTGCAAATTGCAAAGTGCCGGATGTCAGTTGCTGCACCTGAGTGGTTTGATTATGCAAATGCTGTCAAGCAAGGATCTCGCTTGAAAGTGGCAACCAAATACATGAATATAGCTCGTGAGTTCTTCTCGCAAAAGGGGGTACACGTTGACCTAGTTAAACTTTATGGAAGCATGGAGCTTGCACCTCTCACAGGTCTTGCCGATGCGATCGTTGATTTGGTTTCAACTGGGAGTACGCTCAAAGCAAATCATTTGGTGGAGGTAGAACGTATCATGCCCATCAGTTCAAGACTCGTTATCAATCAGGCTGCATTAAAGCTCAAACAGCCTTTTATGCGCGAGCTGTTGGATGCATTTACTAATGCAGTTAATCAAAAGAACCCCGTTCAACAAGACACCAGTTCAAAAAAGGGTGAGAGTTAATTTTTATGCAAACTATAGAGCCGTTAACTGCTTATCCGCTGAGACTCTCTACGCAGAGTACCGATTTCGAGCAGGCTTTTAAAGCCAGGTTGCATTGGTCCGCCTCAACGGACTCTGCAATTGAGGAGAGAGTGGCTAGCATATTGCAAGACGTTCAAACACGCGGCGATCAAGCGGTACTTGAGTACACTAAAACGTATGACAGATTGAGCGTGAATAGCATGGATGATTTAACGCTAAGTCATTCGATGTTAGAGAAGGCATTTGACTCAATCCCCAAAGCACAAAGAGACGCTTTGGTTCAAGCTAGTGCGCGTATACGCAGTTATCACGAAGCACAAAAAAAGGCGAGTGGTGAGAGTTGGAGTTACAGGGAGCCAGACGGCACGTTATTAGGTCAAAAAGTAACCCCACTAGACCGCGTTGGTATCTATGTGCCCGGTGGCTTGGCCGCCTATCCTTCAAGCGTTTTGATGAATGCAGTTCCCGCTCACGTGGCCGGCGTTGGCGAAATCATCATGGTGGTACCCACCCCAGAAGGAACTAGAAATCAGCTTGTACTGGCCGCTGCACACGTGGCCGGCGTTACTAAAGTCTTCACAATTGGTGGCGCCCAGGCCGTAGGAGCACTGGCGTATGGGACGCAAAGCATACCCGGAGTTGACAAGATCACGGGACCTGGTAATGCCTATGTTGCTGCTGCAAAAAGACGGGTTTTTGGCAAGGTCGGGATTGACATGATTGCAGGCCCGAGTGAAATTTTAGTCATCGCTGATGGCTCCACGCCTGCTGAGTGGGTGGTAATGGATCTATTTTCTCAAGCTGAGCACGATGAACTGGCTCAAAGTATTTTGCTTTGTCCGGATGAGAGTTACTTAGATCGAATTCAAATAGAGATCAACCGCTTACTGCCTCAAATGGAGCGGGCGCATATTATTTCGCAATCCCTCAACAATAGAGGTGCATTAATACTAACCAAGAGTTTGCAAGAAGCGTGTGATCTAAGTAATCGTATCGCTCCTGAGCATTTGGAGATTTCGAGCTTGAATCCTCAAGAGTTAGAGCCTAAGCTGATTCACGCTGGTGCAATATTTATGGGCGCCTATACCAGTGAGTCTTTGGGAGATTATTGCGCTGGACCCAACCATGTCTTGCCAACATCGGGTACCGCTCGCTTTAGCTCACCCCTGGGCGTCTATGATTTCCAAAAAAGGAGTAGCTTGATACAGGTGAGTGAGAGTGGTGCGCAAAGTTTAGGGGCAATTGCCTCTGTGCTTGCACGAGGCGAGGGCCTGCAAGCTCATGCTTTGGCAGCAGAGATGAGGCTTACTAAAAAATAGGGGTGAAAAAATAAGACTCATGAATCAACCCTCAATCAATTTAAAGTTCATCCGTGACGACGTCAAGCGTATGCATGCTTATGTGGTTCAAAATGCAGCCGGGTTATTAAAACTTGATGCCATGGAGAACCCCTTTTCTTTGCCCCCCGATTTACAAAAGAAACTGGGGGAGCGGTTGGGCTCGGTGGCTGTGAACCGCTATCCCGGCGAGCAGGTGCAGGTCTTAAAAAAAGTACTCTGTGAATATATCGATATACCAAGTGGGTATGGCCTAGTGCTTGGAAACGGATCTGATGAATTAATCTCTTTACTGTGTTTGGCCAGTTCACAGATGGGGGCAACTGTATTGGCACCTGAACCAGGTTTTGTGATGTACGCCATAAGTGCGCAATTACAAGGTTTGAAATACGTCGGTATTCCTTTGGATGCTGATTTTGAACTCAGTGAGCAATCAATGCTTTCAGCGATTAATGAGCATAGCCCAGCGTGGGTTTATTTGGCTTATCCCAATAATCCTAGTGCAAATTTATGGAGTAAGCAGAGTATTCAAAATATCATCGCTGCGGTTAGCGCTTACGGGGGATGGGTCGTAATGGATGAGGCATATCAGCCCTTCTCCAGTCATTCTTGGTTGGATGAGATTAAGGCTAATCCTTTGGCAAATGCCCAGGTTGTATTGATGCGAACGCTCTCTAAGTTTGGTTTAGCCGGCGTCAGAATAGGTTATTTGGTGGGACCTGACGCCTTGGTGGCAGAGGTTGAGAAGATTCGGCCCCCCTATAACATAAGCGTATTAAATGCAGAGTGTGCACTTTTCGCTTTAGAGCATGCAGATGTGTTTGCCGAGCAGGCCAGTGTGATCCGTATTGAACGAGAAAGAGTGGAGCGTCACTTAAACACTTTAAATGAAGTAAAACCATTTAAGAGTGAAGCCAATATGGTGCTCGTTCGCTTTATGAATAGCTTAGATAGTTCTAACTCTGAGGATGCTGATAGACTGCATAAAAACGCACTCCGTATCTTTGAGGGCTTAAAGGAGCGCGGGATTTTGGTTAAAAACGTATCTAAAATGCATGTGCTTCTTACGGGGTGTTTAAGATTGACCGTAGGTACGCCCCAGGAGAATGACAAACTTTTGAATGCTTTAGACGAACTTTGTGCTTATAGATAAATTACTTTAACGAACTGTCTTATTAAAAAATGAAACCAAGAACTGCTGAAGTCATTCGCAATACAAAGGAGACACAGATTAGTGTCAAACTCAATATTGACGGAACAGGACAGTCTAAACTTGAGACGGGTATAGGCTTCTTTGATCATATGCTTGATCAAATCGCTAGGCACGGAATGATTGATTTGGAGGTCACAGCGGTGGGTGATCTGCACATTGATGGACACCATACGGTCGAAGATGTTGGAATTACCATTGGACAAGCTTTAGCGAATGCGGTTGGAGACAAGGCTGGAGTAAAGAGGTATGGACATGCTTATGTCCCTCTTGATGAGGCGCTGAGTCGGGTGGTCGTTGATTTCTCTGGGCGTCCAGGGTTGGTTATGCATGTTCCTTTTAAAAGCGGCTCGATAGGGCTCTTTGATACACAACTTGCTTTTGAATTCTTTCAAGGTTTTGTTAACCACGCATTAGTAACCTTGCATATTGACAATTTACGGGGTGAGAACTCACATCACCAAGCAGAAACAGTTTTTAAGGCGTTTGGGCGTGCGCTTCGAATGGCCCTTGAACTCGACCCGCGGGGCATAGGGGTTATTCCATCGACAAAGGGAGTTTTGTGACTAACCGAACGACTTTCTCATGAGTGATACTGTCGCTGTAGTGGATTACGGGATGGGCAACTTACGCTCTGTATCCCAGGCCGTGCTGAAAGCCGCTGAGGGCACGAATACAAGTGTGATGATTACCTCTGATCCGGAGGTTGTTTTTAAAGCCACCCGTGTTGTGCTGCCTGGACAAGGGGCGATGCGTGACTGCATGCACGAGCTAACAAGAGCTGGCCTTAAAGAGGCGGTAATAAACGCCGCCAAAATCAAACCTTTGTTTGGTGTATGTGTGGGTATGCAAATGCTCTTAGAACATAGCGAAGAGGGCAACTCAGACACCGGTACCGATTGCTTGGGGTTGATCCCAGGGAGAGTGATTAAGTTTGATTTGGCTGGACAACTCCAGGCTGATGGAAGTCGCTATAAAGTGCCTCAAATGGGATGGAACCAGGTAACTCAAAGGGGAGTTCATGAATTATGGAAAGACATCCCACAAGACAGCTATTTTTACTTTGTGCATAGTTTTTACGCAGCTCCGTCGGATGTACGCTACACTGCGGGGGAAACTATGTACGGCCAGAGCTTTACATCTGCAATAGCTAGTGATAATATTTTCGCAACCCAATTTCATCCAGAAAAAAGTGCTGATATGGGATTGAGGCTTTATCACAACTTTCTGCACTGGAAACCTTAATTTCCTTTTCTCTTTACATCATTATTAGTCCTTACGAGCTAGCCTCTCTTTAAGATCATCATGATTCTCATTCCCGCAATAGACTTGAAAGACGGTCAATGTGTTCGCCTTAAACAAGGAGACATGGATCAATCCACTGTGTTCGGAGAAGATCCCACAGAAATGGCACTTAGATGGGTAGAGCAAGGCGCAAGAAGATTGCACTTGGTTGATTTGAATGGCGCGTTTGCCGGAAAACCTCAAAATTACAACGCCATTAAATCTATTCTCCAAGCGGTGGGGGACGACATCCCTGTTCAGCTTGGTGGCGGTATCCGAGACTTGGATACGATTGAGAAGTATGTCGACGGTGGTATGCGCTATATCATTATTGGAACTGCAGCAGTAAAAAGCCCAGGCTTTTTAAAAGACGCATGTAGTGCATTTGGAGGGCACATTATTGTTGGTTTAGATGCCAAGGACGGAAAAGTGGCAACCGACGGTTGGAGCAAACT
Organism: uncultured Burkholderiales bacterium; assembly: GCA_903910745.1. Taxonomy (GTDB): domain Bacteria; phylum Pseudomonadota; class Gammaproteobacteria; order Burkholderiales; family Burkholderiaceae_C; genus Limnohabitans. The sequence continues at coordinate 24,558 of CAIWAO010000139.1, read as the reverse complement.
CACGGGTCACGAAGTCATTGATTTGGCTAAGAAATTCGAGGATTACGGAGTTGAGTCTATTATTTATACTGATATTGGTCGAGACGGGATGCTCTCTGGAATCAATGTTGAGGCGACTGTCAAGCTGGCGCAAGCGCTCAGCATTCCTGTGATTGCTTCAGGCGGCTTGTCCGGTATGGCAGACATTGAGAGTCTTTGTGCCCTGGCTGATGAAGGTATTGAGGGTGTTATTTGTGGACGAGCAATCTACTCTGGTGACTTAGACTTTGAGAAGGCTCAAGCACGTGCTGATGAGCTGACACTTTAAAAAACAAAAAAACTAAAATTCATTAGCAACCTCAATCGTATTCTATTGGTTGAGAAGTTTACACAATACCTATCCAAAAATGTTAGCTAAAAGAATCATTCCTTGCCTGGACGTGACGGGAGGGCGAGTGGTAAAGGGCGTCAACTTTGTAAATTTAAAAGATGCCGGAGATCCAGTAGAAATTGCTGCCCGTTACAACGATCAGGGCGCGGATGAGCTGACATTTTTAGACATCACAGCAACTAGTGATGGACGTGATTTGATTTTGCATATTATTGAAAACGTTGCCTCTAAAGTCTTTATTCCTCTAACCGTTGGGGGTGGGGTAAGGAGTGTAGAGGATGTTAGGCGCTTGCTTAATGCGGGTGCTGATAAAACGAGTTTTAACTCAGCAGCTATCTCCAACCCTCAAGTCATCAAAGATGCATCCGCTCGATACGGATCTCAGTGCATAGTGGTTGCCATTGATGCCAAGCGCCGCACCCCTTTAGAGGAGCAGCGACTGAGCGAGCGCGGCGAGCCCATGGGAGCAGGCTGGGATGTTTACAGCCACGGAGGGCGCAAGAATGTCGGTTTAGACGCGGTTCAATGGGCTAAGACAATGAGTGAGTGCGGTGCGGGGGAGATTTTACTGACCAGTATGGACCGGGATGGCACTAAATCAGGTTTTGATTTGGGGTTAACAAAAGCAGTTTCAGACGCAGTTGGCGTGCCCGTTATCGCCTCGGGAGGGGTGGGCACATTGGAGCATTTGTGCGACGGAATCAAGCTAGGCGGCGCAGACGCAGTGCTTGCCGCGAGTATTTTTCATTACGGGGAATTCACCGTCTTGGAAGCAAAAGAGTGTATGGCCAGGAAGGGGATTGCGGTCAGAATATGACTGAGTAATGGACCGAAATCTGAGTTGTGGATTACATCACTGACACATGGCTCCCGAACCTTAAAATACGTATTTTTAAATAATTTAATTTCAGTTTTGACTACATTTTTGTCGTGTCCCCTCTTCGCTTTTAGAGGACAATTAGCCAATGTCAGATACAAACCCCACACAAACAACGCCAACTCCAAGTTGGCTAAGCTCAATTAAATGGGGAATCGATGGATTGGTTCCCGTGATTGCTCAAGAATTGGGTAGCAAAGATATTTTGATGGTGGCTTGGATGAACGGTGAGGCTTTAGCCAAAACAGTAGAGCTTGGACGAGCGGTTTATTTCAGCAGGTCCAGGGGCAAGTTGTGGTTCAAGGGGGAGGAGTCAGGCCACGTTCAGCGTGTGCATGAACTTCGACTTGACTGCGACAACGATGTGATATTGCTAACTGTGACTCAAGAGGGGCATGATCCCTCAATAGCCTGTCACACGGGCAGGCATAGTTGTTTTTACCAAAAATTAGAAACAGCAAAAAATGGAGCCCTGGCTTGGGCTTCTGTTGAGCCTGTTTTAAAGGATCCTCAATCCATTTATAAGAAATAATTGAACTACTCAGTCACTAAGCGTCCAACTACCCGAGACTTTATGCAAGAAAAAAATCAAGTTACCGCTGAAGAAAACAGTCATGTTCCCTCAACTGTTGGCACCCATGTTTCAGACTTAAACACATTGGTTCGTCTAGCCGGCATGATTCAAACCAGGCTTCCTGCAAACGGGGGTGATCCAGAGCAAAGCTACGTTGCCCGCTTGCTGTCAAAAGGTGCAGATGCAATTTTAAAGAAAGTTGGGGAGGAGTCCACCGAGGTCGTTATGGCTGCGAAGGACCTAAGCCATGGTGGAGATAGCCAGAGTTTAGTTAACGAAATGGCTGATTTGTGGTTTCACTGCTTAATAGCGCTTGCTCATTATGGACTGCAACCTCAACAAGTTTTTGATGAATTAGAAAGAAGAGTTGGAGTGAGCGGTTTGGAGGAAAAAGCCCTTCGAAAAGTGCGTGAGCGAGAGAAAAACGGGGACTGATCGTCCATTTGAGCATGGGTTAAAAACCTTGCTGAACAAAGTCAATGAATTGTACGAAGGAGGTGACCACCATGACATATCCAACAGATCCGCAGTGTTTATTTTGCAAAATTGTTAGCTCTGTAATCCCAAGTAAAAAAGTGTTTGAGGATGAAGAGTTTTTTGCTTTTCATGACATCAACCCGTGGGCGCCGATTCATTTTTTGATCATTCCCAAAATGCATATCCCCTCAATGGCCCAAGTTACAGTAGAACATGAACCGCTTCTAGGTAGGATGATGGTTTTAGCTCCAAAGTTGGCATTAGAGCAAGGTGCTGGACATTACCCAGATGGAGGCTTTAGACTGGTTCTCAATACTGGTAATCACGGAGGTCAAGAGATTCATCACCTTCATATGCACGTTTTAGCCGGTCCAAGACCGTGGTTTAAGGGCTAATTGCCCTTAAAACGCGAGCCTTTTCAAGTTTTTCCTTTAAGTGGTCTAAAATTTAGTTAAGTTATTAGGAGCATCTCCATGGGTTCATTTTCTATTTGGCATTGGTTAATTGTTTTGTTAATTGTGATCATGATTTTTGGCACCAAGAAGCTCAAAAATATTGGTACCGATTTGGGCGGTGCTGTTAAGGGATTTAAAGACGGGATGAAAGACGGTGGCGCCTCCCCTGAGCAAGCGGCCAATGCGGGCACTGCTCCCCCTCAAACTCCGCCTGCTCAGGTGACAAGTCCAACAGCGCACACAGCGCAGGCTCCAATTGACGTAGAAGTCAAACATAAAAGCTAATCATGCACCGCTTCCTTGATTGCTTTGATTTTTTAGAATTTATCTCCTCTCTAGCTTGTCTAAGCAGCTGCCATGTTTGATTTGGATATTTCAAAAATTGCACTGATAGGTGCAGTTGCGTTAATTGTGATTGGCCCAGAGAAATTGCCCAAGGTTGCAAGAACAGTTGGAACTTTGGTCGGAAAAGCTCAGCGTTACGTTAGTGATGTCAAAGCTGAGGTAAACCGGGCAATGGAGATGGAGGAGCTCAAAAAAGTAAGGGAATCTTTTGAGACTGCAGCACGGGAAGTTCAAACTTCAGTGAATGCAACCACCAAAGAGGTTGAAAAAGAGTGGAGCCAACTCTCAAGCAGCGTGGGGGAGGGGTTAAATACTGAAGACGCATCCAATTATCATGGTCCGGATCTTCTTGGGGATGTGAGCATACCTTCTCCAATTTATAAAAACCCTGGGAAAAAATGGCGTCTAAAGCGTTCAGCAACCCCGCAGTGGTATAAATCTCAACGCGGTGTCAAAAGCAAGGCTTTGTCCGGCGCTGCTAGAGTAGCTCGTTATAGACCTAAAACCAATTTAAATACTCTTAAGTAATTTTTAAAATTATCTAAGTATCGACTTAAAAAAGAAATGTCCAATACAAACACCAAAACGGACGATGAACTCACAGGTACTGAGCAACCCTTCGTACAACATCTGATTGAACTAAGAGATCGTTTGGTCAAAGCGATAGCAGCGGTTGGAGTGGTCGCTCTAGTTTTGGCTATCTACCCAGGTCCTGGGCCACTTTATGATATTTTGGCAGCGCCCCTAATTGAGCACTTGCCTAGTGGTGCGACCATGATCGCAACTTCTGTGATTTCCCCATTCATGGTACCGCTCAAAATAATGATGATGGCAGCATTTTTGATTGCACTGCCTGTGGTGCTTTACCAAGCTTGGGCATTCGTTGCACCTGGACTTTATGCGCATGAAAAAAAATTGGTACTCCCGCTAGTGGTTTCTAGTACTTTGTTGTTTTTTGCCGGTGTGGCTTTTTGTTATTTCTTTGTGTTTGGACAAGTCTTCAAATTTATTCAATCTTTTGCACCTAAGAGCATCACTGCAGCGCCTGATATTGAGGCATATTTAAGTTTTGTTTTGACAATGTTTTTGGCGTTTGGGATGACGTTTGAAGTGCCTATCGTTGTTGTTGTCTTGGCTCGCCTTGGAATCATGTCCATTCAAAAACTTAAAGACTTTAGATCGTACTTTATTGTGATCGCATTCATTGTTGCAGCCGTTGTGACCCCGCCCGATGTAGTTTCACAGCTGGCATTAGCCGTACCCATGTGCTTGTTGTATGAGTTGGGCATTTGGGCGGCCGTGATATTTATCAAGCATACACAAGCGCCAACTGAGGACTCAAGCGACGGGTCAAGCAACGGAACTAACGCAGAGAATAAAACCTCTGAGGGATCCTGATTTCATGAAAAAAATATGGCTCCTTTTTTCTCAAGTCGTCACCGTACTCTTGGCCATATGGTTTGTGCTCGTTACGTTAAAGCCAGACTGGGTCAAAAGTATTGGAGCAAGAGATACAGTTGAATCTGGTTTTGGTGGAATAAGTTTATTTGAAGCGGCTCGTCAAGATGCGGGCTCGGTTGCGCCGGGGAGCTACAGTTCTGCTGCCAAAAAGGCATCTCCTGCAGTCGTAAGTATCAGTACCAAACGTAAATCAGACTCCAATCAATCTCAGATGGATCCTTGGTTCCGCTTTTTTGGAGGGCAACCCGATGAGTCTGCACAAGTTGGCTTGGGTAGCGGCGTAATTGTTAGCCCTGAGGGTTACGTGTTGACAAATAATCACGTAATAGAAGGTGCCGATGAAATAGAGGTGGTGCTAAACGACGCAAGGAAGACGACTGGTAAATTGATTGGATCAGACCCAGACACTGATTTGGCCGTTATTAAAATCAACATGGCGCATCTTCCGGTGATAGTGATTGGAAACTCAGACTCATTACAAGTGGGAGATCACGTTTTAGCGATTGGTAATCCTTTTGGTGTGGGCCAAACAGTGACCAGTGGGATAGTCTCCGCACTGGGACGAAATCAACTAGGCATTAATACGTTTGAGAACTTTATTCAAACTGATGCAGCGATTAACCCAGGTAATTCTGGTGGGGCTTTGGTAGATGTATACGGCAATATGGTTGGTATAAATACGGCGATCGTTTCGCGCTCTGGGGGGAGTATGGGTATAGGATTCGCTATACCCATGAGTACCGCCAAGCAAGTGCTTGAGAGCATCCTTAAAGATGGGCAAGTTAAGCGGGGTTGGGTTGGAATTGAGCCCAACGAGTTGAGTCCTGAACTTGCGCAAACATTTGGACTCAAATCGGATCACGGTGTAATTGTCACAGGCGTTTTGCAGGGTGGGCCCGCTTTTAATGCCGGCATCAGACCGGGTGATCAAATCGTTGATATTGCTGGACACCAAGTAAATAATTTAAGTGAGCTTTTGGCGCTCGTAGCAGCGCTTAAGCCGGGTACTGCGGTAGCTTTTAAGATTCAAAGAAAAGACACGTTAATTGCAGCCTCTGTTACTCCTGCCCAAAGACCAAAAGCCAAGAAGCAAAGAATACCTGAGCATGAGTTTTTGGAGCATTGATTGACTAAGCAATTTGTCATGAACAATAAATTAGTGGAGCAGGCCAATGAATGGATGCAACCCACGCGTTTTAAAGACTATGGACCTAACGGTTTGCAAGTTGAAGGAAAGTCTGAAGTTACAAAGTTAGTCACTGGCGTTACTGCAAGTTTGGAATTAATTGAGGCTGCAGCTAATGCGGGTGCCGATGCTATATTGGTTCACCATGGACTTTTTTGGCGCGGCCAAGAGGGCACCCTAACGGGTTGGATGAGAGGGCGTGTTGCAAAATTAATCCATAACAATATCAACTTAATTGCCTATCATCTGCCACTTGATGCCCATCCGCTTTACGGCAACAATGCGCAGCTGGCAATTCATTTAGGCTTGCAAATGAGGGAGACCTTTGGGGATCAAAACTTAGGTCACATAGGCTTTGTTACTCCTGGCACTCAGGGGGCGGAATCTTTTTGTATAAATGATTTGGCACTCAGAGTTGAGCGTGTGTTGGGTCGCACACCCACTGTGATTGCTGGCGACAAAAGCAGACGCATTGGGAAAATTGCTTGGTGCACGGGCGGGGCACAATCTTGGTTTGAGGATGCTATTTATGCTGGTGCAGAGGCGTTCATTACCGGTGAAATCTCAGAGCCACAGGCACATTTAGCAAAAGAAACTGGAGTTGCTTTTTTGGCGTGTGGACACCATGCAACTGAGAGATATGGTGTTCAGGCACTCGGTCAAGCCTTGGCTGAGAAATTTTCGATTGAACATCAGTTTATAGACGTCGACAACCCAGCTTGAGATAAAAATTAATTGGATTTTCTTGAAATATGTTTCAAGGTTGAAGCTCTAAATTCAATTCAAAGTGATTTGATCAATGCCGTGCTAATCGATCAATGACAATAAATCAAAAGTGAATATCAACGTGAATAACTTGAAACCTTTGGCTATTACGATGGGGGATCCGTCTGGAATAGGACCCGAGATCGTCCTCAAGTGTTTTCTAAACGAGACAAAGAATCCTTTTGTTGAAACCCTGTTAAAACGCAGTTTTGTCGTGGGTGATTTTGCACATTTAGAGCGGGCTAGGAAAACGCTTAAAGACAACTCAAACCGAATCAAAATATACCCCATCACTAACATTACTGACATTGCTGGCTTAAATCAGTTGAAGGAAAAAGAGAGACTCAATGAGGAGGGGGTTTGCCTTGTTCCAGTTTTACAGGTCTGTGATGTGGGACAGTCAAAGAATAACCTTGCAAATGTTGGTGAGGTGAGTGAGATTGCTGGCAAGGTGGCCGCAGAAAATATTATTTGGAGTGTACGCGCCGCTCTCAATGGCCATGTCGGTGCCGTTATCACAGCACCCATACATAAGCAGTCGCTTTCCAAGGCAGGGATTAGGTTTCCTGGGCACACGGAGATACTTCAAAATGAAGCCGCACTTCATGCGGGAGTTTCTATTTCTGAGATGCCCGTGAGAATGATGCTTGCCAGTGATGAGCTAAGAGTGGTTTTGGTGAGTATTCACATGTCACTGCAAGAGGCGATTTTTAAAGTAACAGAAGATCAGATCATTCAAACTTTGCAAATTACGCATGCCTCTCTAACCCGTTTGCTTGGGCAAGCACCCCGTATTGCAGTGGCTGGGCTGAATCCTCATGCGGGGGAGGGGGGATTAATGGGGCGTGAAGAGTTGGACATAATTTTGCCTGCAATTGAAAAAGCCCGGATTCTAAACAAGGATATGCGCTTGAGCGGTCCACACGCCCCAGATACCGTTTTTATGAGGGCAAGAACAGGAGAATTTGATGTCGTAGTTGCCATGTATCACGATCAAGGGCTGATACCCATAAAGTACATGGGACTGGACAAGGGAGTTAATGTGACTCTTGGGCTGCCAATGGTTAGAACAAGCCCCGATCACGGTACGGCTTTTGAAATTGCGGGAAAGGGACTGGCTGATGCAAGCAGCATGCTAGAGGCTATAAAACTAGCTGGGTTACTCTGCGAATAATTGAACTTTCAGAACAAAATGCCGATTGTGAGTGGCACTCAAGCGCTAAATTGGTGCTTTGGTCAGGCCAATTTAAGGTTAAACAGGGGGGTTGTTCATACTTTTAGAGAAGTTCCCCCCCAAATCTTATTGCCCTGCAAATAGCCCGGATTGGACAATTGGCCTAAGACTCAGATACAATGTGGGGTTAACCCTTTTCAGAGTCATTATTTCGGATCATCAAGGATCAGTCAATGAGCGATACCCCAATGGATAGCAGTAAAAGAACCTGGCTTATAGCCTCTGGTTGTGCCGGAGCAATAGGTGGAGTAGCGACAGCTATCCCTTTCGTGAGTACATTTCAGCCCTCAGAGAGAGCTAAAGCAGCAGGTGCGGCTGTAGAAGTGGATATTTCCGCCATCAAACCCGGTGAGAAATTAACGGTTGAATGGCGAGGCAAACCCGTTTGGATTGTTCGCAGAACTCCAGAGCAAGTTGCAGAGTTATCAAAAATTGAAAATGAGTTGGCTGATCCTAATTCAGAGCGCAAGCCTGGTGAAATAACACCAGCTTATGCAAAAAACCAAGCTCGGTCCATCAAGCCTGAGATTTTCGTTGCGGTTGGTATTTGCACTCATTTGGGATGTTCACCAGGTGACAAGTTCGTAACGGGTCCTCAGCCCTCGTTGCCAGACAACTGGCCTGGAGGTTTCTTATGCCCTTGCCATGGATCAACTTTTGATATGGCTGGAAGGGTTTTTAAGAACAAACCAGCTCCAGATAATTTAGAAGTTCCCCCTCACATGTATTTGTCAGACAACAAGTTGTTGATTGGCGAAGATAAATCTGCGTAATTCGATCCTCTAGTTGTTAAAAGACACTGCTTATACAGGAAGACACAATGGCTGAATTCAAGGAAATTTCCCCCGACGCTAGCAATGGTGAAAAATTGCTCAACTGGGTAGACAATCGTTTCCCACTCTCACAGTTGTACAAAGAGCATCTCTCTGAGTATTACGCCCCAAAGAACTTTAATTTCTTTTATTTTTTTGGTGCTTTATCAATTTTGGTATTGGTCATTCAAATTGTGACGGGTATCTTTTTGGTTATGCATTACAAGCCTGATGCTGCGGTTGCTTTTGCAAGCGTTGAGTACATCATGCGCGATGTCCCATGGGGTTGGCTGATTCGTTATATGCACTCCACTGGAGCTTCGGCATTCTTCATCGTGGTTTACATGCATATGTTCCGCGGCTTAATCTACGGATCCTACAGAAAGCCAAGAGAACTCGTTTGGATATTTGGGTGTGCCATTTTCCTTTGCCTTATGGCTGAAGCTTTCATGGGCTATTTACTACCTTGGGGGCAGATGAGTTACTGGGGAGCTCAGGTTATTGTTAACTTATTCTCTGCCATCCCCTTCATTGGTCCTGATTTGGCCCTGTTGATTCGTGGGGACTACGTGGTGGGAGACGCAACGCTCAATCGTTTCTTTAGCTTTCACGTCATTGCAGTTCCCCTGGTTTTGTTGGGCTTAGTAGTCGCTCACATCATCGCATTGCATGAGGTTGGATCTAATAATCCTGATGGCGTGGAGATCAAGGCTACTAAAGGTGCAGATGGACACCCATTGGACGGTATACCTTTCCATCCTTATTACACGATCCACGATATTTTGGGTGTTAGTGTATTTTTGTTGGTGTTCACCTCAATAATCTTTTTTGCACCTGAGGTTGGTGGTTACTTTTTGGAGTACAACAACTTTATTCCAGCTGACCCACTCAAGACGCCACTGCATATTGCCCCGGTTTGGTATTTCACTCCTTATTACTCAATGCTACGTGCTACAACCGATGTGATGGTTAACGTACTCAGTATCATTGCAGCATTATCTGCCGCGTTTGTTGTTTTAAAAACAGCGATGCAGTCACGCGGAAAAGTTATCACTGTAGTTGGAGTTGCAGTATTGATTGTTTTGCTAAAAACATTTGATGCAAAATTCTGGGGTGTGGTAGTGATGGGAGGCGCTGTAATTATGCTTTTCTTCCTGCCGTGGTTAGACCATAGTCCAGTTAAATCAATCCGTTACAGACCAACATGGCACAAATGGCTTTACGCTGTGTTTGTTGTCTTCTTTATAGTTTTAGGTTATCTGGGTATTCAGCCCCCTTCTGAGATTGGAACGCTAATCGCACAGGTTGGAACTATTTATTATTTTGGGTTCTTCTTGTTGATGCCTTGGTGGACGCAACTCGGCGAATTTAAACAAGTCCCTGATCGTGTCACTTTCGCGGCTCATTGATCTGGGTTTAAGGTAACAACATGAAAAAACTTTTATTAATCCTTATTTCAAGTCTCTCATTGTTCGCAACTAACCTTGCTAGCGCAAACGAGGGCGGAATCATTTGGGACAAAGCGCCTAACAATACAAATGATTTGGCCTCTTTGCAGCACGGTGCGAAATTGTTTGTGAACTACTGCTTGAATTGCCACTCTGCAGCTTACATGCGCTTTAATCGTTTGAAAGACATTGGCCTGACTGAGCAACAAATCAAAGAAAACTTGTTGTTCACAACTGATAAAGTTGGCGATACGATGAAGGCCAATATTGACCCCAAGCAAGCGAAAGCTTGGTTTGGTGCCAACCCGCCAGATTTAACAGTTATTGCACGCTCACGCTCTAGCCACGCTGGTAGTGGTGGCGACTACATATACACTTATTTAAGAACATATTACCGAGATCCTTCCAAGGCTACAGGTTGGAATAACCTTGCTTATCCCAATGTGGCAATGCCCAATGTTCTGTGGGAGCTACAGGGAGAGCGACATCCTGTTTACGCTAAAGAAGAGGTACACGGCCATGAAGAGGAAGTATTCAAGGGCTGGGAGCAAGATAAACCTGGACAATTAAGCCCTGAGCAATATGACCAAGCAGTTGGCGACTTAGTTACCTACTTGCAATGGATGTCCGAGCCTGCACAAAACACGCGTGTTCGGGTTGGCGTTTGGGTCGTGATGTTCTTATTGTGCTTTACCTTTGTTGCCTGGCGTTTGAACGCTGCATATTGGAAAGATATTCGCTAAAAGTTTAAGTAAAAGTCTAGGTTTTGTAAATAAAAATGCAAAACCTAGGTATTTTGTCTATTTATTTTTATCTCTGACTTCTCTAGAATTTTAGGGACGCTTAGATCATAAAAGTGATGGGAATTTCCCCATCACTGTTCTGAATTACTGGAGAGCTTAATCCTATGATGGTCTTGTACTCTGGGACAACATGTCCCTTTTCACATCGTTGCCGATTTGTTTTGTTTGAAAAAGGAATGGATTTTGAAATCCGTGACGTAGATCTCTACAACAAGCAAGAAGATATCAATGTAATGAATCCCTATGGACAGGTTCCGATCCTTGTTGAGCGTGATTTGATTTTATATGAATCAAACATCATCAATGAGTACATAGATGAGCGTTTCCCGCACCCACAATTGATGCCTGGTGACCCAGTAGACCGCGCACGTGTTCGATTGTTTTTGTTAAATTTCGAGAAAGAACTCTTTACCAATGTCAGTTTGTTAGAGAACAGGAATACAAAGCCAGCGGATAAATCTTTGGACAAAGCGCGTTCACACATCCGTGACCGTTTAACCCAGTTGGCACCCGTATTTTTGAAGAACAAGTTTATGCTTGGAGAAAACTTTTCCATGTTGGACGTAGCGATCGCACCGTTGTTGTGGCGTTTGGACTATTACGGAATTGAGTTGTCTAAAAATGCAGCACCACTTTTAAAATATGCAGAGCGTATTTTCTCAAGGCCCGCTTATATAGAGGCGTTAACGCCTTCAGAGAAAGTGATGCGTAAGTAATCAGGTTTTTCTGGGATGATGCTATATTCTGTGTGTCATCCCCATTCATTGTGACTCAAAAAAACTGGTGCAGTGGACCAATATGATAAACGCAGCGCAAACCATCTCAACCAGGCCATATTTAATTAGGGCCTTATTTGATTGGTGCAACGACAATGCGTTGACTCCATATATTGCAGTTAAAGTTGACTCAACTGTCCAAGTTCCAAAGGAATATGTCCAAAACAATGAGATTGTGCTAAATATAAGTTTGGACGCAACCAGCGGACTTCAAATCAGCAACGATTTTATTGAGTTCAAAGCAAGATTTGGAGGAACTCCACGCCAAATAATTGTGCCGGTGGGACAGGTTATTGCTATTTACGCAAAAGAAAATGGTCAAGGAATGGCTTTCCCTGCTCCAAACAATACCCCAACTACAAACTCTAATATTAAAGAAGGGGTGAGCTTAACGCAAGTTCAAAACCTCAAAAACGAGAGCACTTTTGATGAATCTTCTGTAGGTGTAAATCAGGCCTCCCTGACTTTGATGACCAATGAGTCCGCATCCACTCAAAACTTTAAAGGCAACCATAGTACCCTAAGCAGTGTTCAAAGCATGGATGAAAACAAGAGTGACAGCCTAATTGAGAATACTGATCCCTCTGAGCCTTCTCCTTCCGGGCCATCTGGTAGTCGTCCAAAACTAACTCGTATAAAGTAAAAAACTAGCATATCAAAATTGGGTGTGATTTTGCTAAAGAATTACAATTTCAAACCGAAAATTAAAATAGTCGTTACTAAACAACTCAAAAAATTGGTTTTGAGTTTGGTTTTTGCTGAAGTCTGAATAAGAAGCAACTTTTAGTTACAATATCATCCGTGCCCCCTTAGCTCATCTGGTAGAGCAACTGATTTGTAATCAGTAGGTGGTCTGTTCGAGTCGGACAGGGGGCACCACACATAATATTTAAATATATGCAACGAGATTCACATTATTCAGTGAATTAGTTGCAAGCCTCTACCTACCTTCTATCTTCAACCTTATGGTTTGAACCTTAAATCCTTTGCTTCTCAAATGGGCGGCCATAGAGGGTAACATTTGTTTTAGTTTCGCCATAACTGAGTTATTTGGTACCAAGAGACACCAACTGTCCCCATCTAAGGTACTAGCTTTTACAACGTTCTTTAACTGGGGGGGCAAAAGGTTTTGAAGAGCGTTCAAGCGCTGCTGGGAATCTCTGGCTAACTCGAGGAGGTGGGAAAGTTGAGGGGAGGTATTCAGTGCCTTGGCGGCCGTCTCAGGTTTGCCACGAAGCAGTGGGGCGGATCGGGGAATCTTTGAATAACCTAAGGCTCTAAAAGTAGCAATTGCACTGGGTTGGGGTTTGGCAGCGGTTAAGGACGGCTGAGTTTGATTATTCTCAATCTGTAATGCGGGATTGTTAGAATCAGTTGGGTGCGACATAGGCATATTATGGCGTCGCACAGGTTAAAATATAAATCTTTCATAAGGAACCTGCAAACGAGTCCTAAAGTTTTAGGAATCTAGCGTTGCATTAAGGGCATGGCTTTTAACATACTCACAATGATATTTGGTAGTCGCAATGAGCGACTGCTAAAACAATTCCAAAAATCTGTTGATAGCATTAACGCTTTAGAGCCTACTCTTGAGCAGTTGAGTGACGAACAACTGAGGACTAAAACTGAAGAATTTAAGTCACGAATTGCAAGCGGCGAAACCTTAGATCAGCTGCTCGTTGAGGCTTTTGCTGTAGTGCGCGAGGGGTCTAAGAGAGTTATGAAGATGCGTCATTTTGACGTGCAGTTATTGGGTGGCATCTCATTACATCAGGGCAATATTTCTGAGATGCGAACGGGTGAAGGTAAAACATTAACTGCAACCCTAGCCGTGTACCTAAACGCGCTTGCTGGCAAGGGCGTGCATGTCGTTACGGTTAATGATTATTTAGCCAATAGAGACGCCCAGTGGATGGGTAAGCTATACAACTTTTTGGGTTTGAGTGTAGGTGTCAACTTGCCGCAAATGGGGAGAGCTGAAAAACAGGGCGCCTACAACTCTGATATAACTTACGGCACCAACAACGAATTTGGTTTCGATTATCTGCGTGACAACATGGTTTATGAAAGCGCTGACAGGGTTCAGCGTCCTCTGAACTTTGCAATCGTAGATGAGGTTGATTCAATCTTGATTGATGAGGCTAGAACGCCTTTGATCATTAGCGGCCAAGCAGAAGATCACACACAAACCTATTTGGCCATTAACCAAGTGGTTCCCCATCTCGTTCGTCAAGAGGGTGAGGAAGATTTAAGAACAGGTGAGGGGATTATCACCCCAGGTGACTTTACGGTTGATGAGAAGTCACATCAGGTTTTTTTAACCGAACAAGGGCATGAAAACGCAGAGCGTTTATTATCCCAAATTGGACTCTTGCCTGAAGGAGCGTCGCTTTACGATCCTGCCAATATTGGATTGATGCATCATTTATATGCAGCCTTGCGAGCTCACAATCTTTACTTCAAAGATCAACACTATGTGAACCAAGGTGGTGAGATCGTGATTGTTGATGAGTTCACAGGAAGATTGATGTCTGGCAGGCGATGGAGTGATGGACTGCACCAAGCAGTCGAAGCCAAAGAGGGTGTAAAGATTCAAGCAGAGAACCAGACACTAGCATCCATCACATTCCAAAATTATTTCCGTTTATACCAAAAACTCGCCGGTATGACTGGAACTGCTGATACGGAGGCCTATGAGTTTCAAGAAATATATGGTCTTGAGACCATTGTTATACCGCCCAATAGGATCAGCAAACGAGAGGATCAGTTAGACCGAGTTTATAAAACGACTCAGGAAAAATATAAAGCTGCAATAGATGATATTCGTGAGTGTCACGAGCGAGGGCAGCCTGTGCTTGTGGGAACGACATCCATTGAAAATTCAGAACTCATTGCGGGTATGTTGGAGCGTGAGAAGTTGCCCCACCAGGTATTAAACGCTAAGCAACACGACCGAGAGGCACACATCATTGCTCAAGCCGGAGCACAGGGCTCTATCACCATTGCAACCAACATGGCCGGTCGTGGAACCGACATTGTGTTGGGTGGAAATATTGAGAAAACAATAACAGACATAGAACATGATGAAGCCTTGGATCAGGGTGCTCGTGAGGAGCAAATAAAGGCGGTTCGTGAAAAGTGGGCGACAGATCATGCCCTGGTAAAGAGCCTTGGCGGGCTCAGAATTATTGCAACTGAAAGACACGAGTCCAGGCGCATTGACAATCAACTGCGTGGACGCTCAGGTCGTCAAGGAGACCCTGGTTCATCTCGCTTTTATCTCAGTTTAGATGATGCGTTGATGCGTATCTTTGCTGGTGATCGTGTGAAGGCTATTATGGAGCGCCTAAATATGCCTGAGGGGGAGGCAATTGAAGCCGGCATAGTGACCAGAAGTATTGAGAGTGCGCAGCGAAAAGTTGAGGCAAGAAACTTTGACATCAGAAAGCAACTTCTCGAGTACGATGATGTATCAAACGATCAGCGAAAGGTCATTTACCAACAGCGAAATGATATTTTAGATACCCAAGATTTGTCTGGTCAAATTGACTCATTGCGCCAGGGTTGTTTTGCAGATCTAATCACTCACTACGTACCCCAAGATTCAGTAGAGGAGCAATGGAACGTTGTCGGGTTGCAAGACGCATTGAATAAGGACTGGAAGATCCAAGTCGACTTGCAAAAGGTAATTAACGAAGCCGATTCGATAACGGCACAAGATGTCTTAGATATGGTCATAAATTTGGCTAATGAAGCATTCAATGCAAAAATAAAAGACGTCGGTGCACAGCAGTTCACGCCCTTTATGAGAATGGTTTTGTTACAAAGTATTGACACACATTGGCGGGAGCATTTGTCTGCTTTGGACTATTTACGCCAGGGTATCCATCTTAGAGGCTACGCCCAAAAGCAACCTAAGCAAGAGTACAAGCGAGAGGCATTTGAGCTATTTGGACAATTACTCGACCAGGTTAAAAACGAGGTTACAAGAATTTTAATGAACGTTGAAATTCAATCGGGTGAGCAACTCGAGCAAGCAGCTCAACAAATCGAAGAACGCGCCGAGGATCTGAAAAACATAACCTATACCTCGCCTACAGAGACTGGCGAGCAAGAGGTTGAGGTAGTCGCGGGATTATCATCCGGATCTCCTGCCTCTGTAGGTATTCCACCAACGGGGCGAAATGAGCCTTGCCCTTGCGGTAGCGGAAAGAAATACAAGCACTGCCACGGTCGCTTGCAATAATCAATAAATCTTCTTAGAACTCGAACAAAGCTCTTTTAACTTGTTCGAGTGCACTGCTCCAGTCACCCCTAACCCTTTGTCTTATCAAACGGGCGCTTGGGTACCAGGGTGACTCAGCCACATCCATTAACCAACGCCAGTCGGGACAATAGGGCAACAAAATCCAGGTGGGTTTGCCAAGAGTTGCACTCAAATGCGCAACGCTCGTGTCCACGCTAATAATAAGATCGAGTTGCAAGCACAAAGCGGCAGTGTCTGTCAGGTTATTCAATTGGCCAGGAAAACTAATGATGTGAGACTGCAAACTCAAAGCGATTTGGTCTTGAGTGGAAATTTCTTTTTGTAAAACGTAGTATTCAAAATCTTTTGGTAAATGATAAATCAATTGTTGTAGATCAAGACTGCGATTGTGATCGTTGGTATGAAGTGGGTTGCCGCTCCAGACAATCCCAACTCTTTTGTGTTTTACATTTGCCCTTGAAAGACTTTTTGAGCGATTATTTAACCGCTCTTTCCATAAAGCTAATTTAGCATTCTCAATTTTAATTTCGAATGTTGGGGGGACTGTGTTTACATTGGTTTGAAATGCTTTTGCAAGGCTTAAGAGGGGGGAGTAGTAATCGAAGCTTGAGGAGTATTTATTTTCTTCAATAACTTCGATGCTGTTTTTAAAAGAGTTGAATAATTCTTTAAGTGCTGGTTTTACTTCAAAGATTACTTGGGCACCTATGTCAATCAGCAAGGGAAGGTAGCGGCAAAATTGAATTGCGTCCCCGAGCCCTTGCTCGCAGTAGATTAAGATTTTTTTATCCTTCAAAGATTGTGTTCCGTTCCAAAGCGGACACTCAAACTCCCGTGCTCCCACGCTTTGTCTAAGTTCACTGTGTTTAAACCGGAGTTCATAACCCTCCCAACCCTTTTGCCATTCGCCTAGCATTAATTGAGCAATTGACAAGTTCCACTGCGCCTCCAGTAAATCTGGGGTTTGGCTCAGTGCAGTTGTGTAGTCATCAATTGCTTGTATGAGTTGATTCTGATCCTTTTTGATAAGCCCACGATTTGCATAGGCCTCAGTAAATTTCGGATTGATCTCTATCGCTTTGTCGTAACAAAGAGAGGCCAGATCTAAGTTACCCAAACTGCGAAGTGTATTGCCCTTGTTGTAGTAAATAAGCGCGGTCTGTGGACTAATATCTATGGCGCGGTCATAGTTGGCTCTAGCTTCTTCATATCGCTTTAAAGCGTAAAGCGCAAGTCCATTATTGGTAAAGGCCGCCCAAAAATCTGGGTTAATGGCTATCGCAACTGTGTAGCAATGATGCGCTAATTCAAAAAGGCCTTTAGTTTTTAAGAGATTTCCTTTGTTGTACCAAGCGCTTGCAAAAGAGGGCTCAACTGCAAGTGCTGATTCATAACTTTTAAATGCCGAATCATATTCCCCAAGTGCTTCAAAGCACAATCCTCTATCTAAATATGCATTTGTGTAGTAGGGGTCAAGAAACAGTGTTAGGTTATAGTTTTGTATGGCAACTTTGTATTCGCCTTGAGTTTGAAACAAAATAGCCCTATCGTAAAACAAAGAGGCATTGTCTGGTGCGATATCAAGTGCTTGGTTCAAATGCTGTAAAGCCTGAGTGTAGCGCTCTGTTCGGAAACAAATTAAACCCAAACCCTGCAAAGCCTCTACATGATTTGGATAGAGCTTGAGTACGTTTAGATATAAAAGTTCTGAAGCATCTTGATCCCCCTTTTTGTGTAATACCTGTGCCTGTAATATCAGGGAGTTAACTTCATCTAATCGGGGGGATGATGTTACGGATTTCTCGTCAAAATTTAAACTCATATTTATATTTTAGCCAGCGCCTAGGATTAAGAGTGACAATTTTTGCAAACCTTTTATAAATGAAAGCTATTCTGGTGTCTAGATGCGACGTCAGTCAATATAATAACCAACTAATGTAAATTTAAATTATGCACTCATCGGTTTTAAAGATCCTTTGTGCTAATTTTTTATCATCAATTTAAATTATCAACATCATGCCAGTTCATTTATCTCCCCCTAATCCTGCTGATATCTTTCCCGTACTCGGCGTTCAAATAGGTATTGCTCAAGCGGGAGTCAAGAAGCCTGGCAAGGATGATTTGACTGTATTCTTAATGGACGAGGGTGTAAGCATTGGAGGAGTTTTTACGAAAAATCGTTTCAAGGCTGCACCTGTACAAATCTGTGAATCAGTATTAACCAATACTAATTCAAATGTTAGGGCGTTTGTTATCAATACTGGAAATGCAAACGCGGGAACTGGCGCTGTGGGTCTACAACATGCCAAGCTTGTGTGTGCCGCTTTAGCTGACCTTTTGAAGGTAAGTGAAGATCAGATTTTGCCTTTTTCAACAGGGGTAATTATGGAGCCCTTGCCGTTTGAGAAAATCATCAAGGCTTTGCCTGATGCTTTAAAGAACTTATCAACCGATTCGTGGGTAAAGGCAGCCTATAGCATTATGACAACCGATACAGTTGCTAAGGCTTTTAGCAAACGGGTAACTTTGTCGGGTCAAGTGGTCACCATCACTGGTATTGCTAAAGGCGCTGGAATGATTCACCCTAATATGGCAACGATGCTTGGTTTTTTGGCAACAGATGCATGTATTGCACCTGAGCTCTTAAAGGCCTTGGCGCTTGAGTTGGCCAACGTTTCGTTCAATAGAATTACTGTGGACGGGGACACATCTACCAATGATTCATTTTTGGTAATGGCCACGCATAAGGCTTCTCACCCGAATATCACAAACTGGAATACAGATGACGCTAAGTTGCTTTTGAGTGCATTAAAAGAAGTTGCGAAAAATTTAGCTCAGGCGATTGTGAGAGACGCAGAAGGTGCGACCAAGTTTATTACTTTAAATATTCAAGGCGGTCAGACCCTTGAGGAATGTAAAAAAGTAGCCCTAGCAATTGCACACTCGCCACTTGTTAAAACCGCTTTTTTTGCAAGCGATCCTAATTTGGGAAGAATTTTGGCAGCCGTGGGATATGCAGGCATTGAAGATTTAGACCAGTCAAAAATTGAACTTTTTTTGGACAATGTTCACGTCGCGACCCAAGGCTCCAGACATCCGTCTTACAAAGAGGAGGACGGTCAGCGCGTGATGAAGCAAGAGGAAATAGAGGTCAGCGTACAGCTCGGCCGAGGCTCATCAAATGATACTTTTTGGACCTGTGATTTAAGTCATGAATATGTGAGCATCAATGCTGACTACAGAAGTTAAAGTGCTTACTAAAGATATTTTTAAATTAGAAATTTCGTAATAGGATAATTAAATGAGTGATGCTTTTGATAGATTGATCAACAGAGCTGAGGAGTTGATAGGGCGAATTGAGGCCATACTACCGGGACCTTTAAGTGCCCCAGATTGGGGTGCAAGCATTGCATTTCGTTATCGCCGTCGCTCAAATGGACACGGTGTAATGGAGCCTGTCAGACAAGTTGCGCCGCTTAAGCTATCTGAGCTCAAAGAGATTGATGCACAGCGTGAAAAAATCGTTAGAAACACTGAACAATTCATCAGCGGTCTGCCTGCAAACAATGTCTTGCTGACGGGGTCTCGAGGCACAGGTAAATCCTCTTTGGTCAAAGCTTGTTTGAATGAATTTGCGCCGCGCGGCCTAAGACTCATTGAAATTGATAAAGCAGATGTGGTTGATTTGCCAGACATCGTCGAGTTGGTTGCACATCGTAAGGAATACTTTATTGTTTTTTGTGATGACTTGAGTTTTGAGGAAGGAGAGGCTGGCTACAAAGCGCTGAAATCTATTCTTGACGGCTCTGTCTCTGCTGCCTCAGATAATGTACTCATTTATGCCACCAGCAATAGACGGCATTTGTTGCCTGAGTATATGAAGGAGAACCTCAGTTATACGCACACCGAAGACGGTGAGGTACACCCAGGGGAGGTCATAGAGGAGAAGATCTCTTTGTCTGAGAGGTTTGGATTGTGGGTCAGTTTTTACCCGTTCAGCCAAGAGGAATACCTAACTATTGTGATGCAGTGGTTGACAACGCTTGGCCTAAAGGATGATAAGAGCTTTGAGTTGGCCAGGCCAGAAGCATTAATATGGGCACTCGAGCGGGGATCTAGAAGCGGACGTGTGGCCTATCAATTTGCAAGAGATTTTGTCGGACGTCATGACAAAGGTTAACCCTTCAACACAAAACTTGAGCTCGGCATTGATTGAGACAACATTAGTTGTAGACCCTCACATAAAAAGAGAGGGCTTATCAAGTGCTGAGGGAGATAAGCGCAAGTTGATAAAAGTGGCGGTTGGAGTGCTTTTGAACTCTGAGGACGCCTTTTTACTTGCCTCCCGACCCGAGGGTAAAGCATACGCCGGGTATTGGGAATTTCCGGGTGGGAAATATGAGGATGGTGAGATGGGCAAAGAGGCCTTGGCTCGGGAGCTCCAAGAGGAATTAGGAATTGATATCGACCTTACTCAGACTTTTGAGTGGAGAGTTCAAAAAGTAGATTATCCTCACGCTTTGGTTGAGCTTAACTTTTTTCAGATCCGAGGCTTTAAAGGAGAGCTTCAAACTTTAGAGGGGCAGGCAATGACTTGGTCTAAGCTACCAGTCACTGTCTCACCGGTCTTGCCAGGTGCTTTACCCGTATTGGAATGGTTAGCGGTCGATAGGGCTTTTAGTGGTCCCACGCATTTTGTAGACTGATCCTTATTTAAAACTCAGATAGGCATCTTCACTGAAGTGGAGCAGAGTTGGCCTCGAAATCTGGATCATCAGTTGGAGATTCATCTGGCAAGCGGTGCTCTTCGCTAGCCCAGGCACCAAAGTCAGAATTTTTACATCTTTGCGAACAAAAAGGTCTATACGGATTGTCTGACGAGTAGATGCTTAAGCCCTTGCAATTTGGGCATGTAACCTCTCTAGGTTTTATAGAGGAGTCATCAGGAGCAGAGTTCGATTTCGAAGGAGGCATCTTCTGTACTATTCGTAAGCCGACAATCTTTGTCTTGTTTCATTAATCTGACCCAAACCATCATTCTGTTTCCAGAAATTTCAGGAACTAAGTTCATCTCAGGATTTATAAATACCCGCATCAACTGATACCTACCCTGTGGTAAGGACTGTTGCAACTGACCGTTTGTTGCCATAACCTTTTGACGGTGCCCACCGTCTCTTAGCAATTTTAGGAGCAAGTGTATACATTTGAATAGTGGTTCAATAGGCGCGGTCCATCTTGCGATGTCCTCTCTTCTTGCTTGAGGGGTGCGGTGTTGCCACGCATAGTAAGCAGGAAGATCAAAGTTACAAGTTCCACCCGGTATAGCCAATCTATTTCTCAGTGCACTTAACCACTCGTTATCACTCACACATTGACCTATTCTGTTGCCAAGAGTATTTAGGCCTGAGAAAGCCTCTTCAATTTGAATGAGAATTTCCTCCAGTGCATCCTCAGACACGGAGGGGTTACCTCGAAAGGCAGCAAACTGCTGTTTATAACGGTCCAGGTCTTTTAATATGTCCGACTTCAAATCTGAGCGACCGCCAGCCTCCACAATTTCAAATAAAGTTGAAAACGCAAAATGATGATCAATAGGATCGTCTCTATTGATCAAAGTGGCAAAGCGAGTCAGCAAATGCTCTAATCGCAAAAATGTGCGAACTCTCTCATTAAAAGGGTGCTCGTAGAGTATCACTTAGAGATTCTTGGCAAGGGTAAATTACAACAACCCGAATGATACCGCGTTGTGCACTGAAATTAAAATAATCTTGATTCAATTATCAAAATCTATTGTAGCAACTCGTTGATGAAGTTCCTCTAGTGTTATCCCGTCGTTTAAGATAACCCAGTTCCCTATAGAGTTTCTCAGCTCCCTGCTGGCTTGGGATTCAATGATTTTGAGAACTATTTCTGGCTTCAAACCGCTTCTTTGCACTACTCTTTGAATCTGGGTCTCGTTGCTACAGTCTACAACCAAGATGGCGTTGAGTTTGTCTTGCCAACGTGCATGTGACTCTGCAAGTAATGGGATATCTAAAATTACCGTGCTGAAGCCACTTTTGAGAAGGTTTTGTAATTCAAGTTCTATGCCTTGCAAAACTTTAGGGTGGATTATGGATTCTAGAGTTCGTTTGGCCTGTGGGTTTGAAAAAACAAGTTCCCTCATCTTGGTTCGGTCTAAAGATTGATCGGGCAAGATAAAGGAAGCACCAAACGTTTCTTTAATCAATGGAATAGCCAAGCCATTAGGTGCTGTTAGGCTCCTTGAAATCGAGTCGGCATCGATGAGCCCGAAGCCCTTGGACAATCTCAGTATGGAGGAGACGGTGCTTTTGCCGCTACCAATGCCACCTGTTAATCCAATGGTACGAACGGAGGGGCTTGTTTTCATAAAAATCGGATTCGTTCAACGCAAAGATTTTGTTTATACCTCTCAGTGTAAGCATTTTTCCCGCCCCGAGATCTATTCCCTTAAAAAGCTGGTTAACTGGGGGAGTGTGGGGTTCGTCTTAGTGACTTAAATTTGAGCGTGTTTCAAATTGGTTACGCCCCCTATAATTCAGCCATGATCTGGAACTCAACTAAAACTGAAAACAAAGCTGCAAATAAAGCCGACTTGTCCCGCACTTTAACTGATCCTGCTTACACGGAGAAGAAAATAGTAGAAGCTGGATGGGGTTTACTTGGATCCAAAAACTTTACCAGCCTTAACTGGGACATCCCTAGGCCATTTTCTCGAAATCTTCCAAAACCTACCTCTGCCAAATCTGTGCAAGTTTGTCCCGCAGCCGTTGACTTTGATGCCAGGTATTACGTCTTATGTGCTCCCGAAACAATTGACTTGAGGCTTGCCTTTGCTGCTTCTGGACGAGCAACCCTAGAACAATCCTTTCAAGACCCTGCCGCCGAGGCTTTACTAAAAGACGTGTTTACCTTCAAGCTTGCCAATTCAACCTCTTGGAGGCACCTTAACCGTCCTATCGTAGAGTTTGAAAGTCCTTACGTATTTTTATCAGACGAAGATGTATTTATCAATTTAACCTCTGCATTCATGCACTACACGCAGCCCGCCTTACCTGGTTTGGTGTTGAATTCTAGGTTCCCTCTTAATTTGTGGCCTAGAAAACTGGCCTGGGCTTTTGAGTGGTATGACACCAGCAGACCCTTGGTTATAAAGAAGGGAGAGCCTTGGTTTTACGTAAGTTTTGAGAGCATCGATCCGTCAAGAAGAGTCAGGTTGGTGAATGCAGAGATTACCCCAGGGATTGGTGAGTTTGTTCATAAAATTAGCGCTGTTTCACAGTTTGCTAAGCAAACTCAGGCTCTAATTATGGGGCAGCAAAAAGACAGGCCTTCAAAGCTCCTGATCGCCCCCAAAAGCTAAGTTCTTCGACTCAATAGTTCTTCAGCGAGTTCAGATAAGCCCGCTTTATAAGGAGATTCCTTTAGGGGCTCCAACGACTTAAGTGCTCGCCTTGCCTCGGCCATTGCGGCTTCCCGAGTGGCAGTCATTGCTCCTGTTTCCCGCACTATTGTCACTATATCTGTTAGCCTATCAACATCGCCTTGAGTGATTGCGTCTTGGATGATATGCCTTTGCGTCTTACTTCCCCTTTGCATTGCAATGATAAGTGGCAGTGTGGTTTTGCCTTCTCGCAGGTCATCCCCTAAGTTTTTACCTAGCTTAGAGGAGTCCCCGTCGTAATCTAGTACATCGTCAATCACTTGAAAGGCAGTACCTAAAGCTTGCCCGTAATTTGCACAGGCAAGTTCAATTTCAGGCGAGAGTGCTGCCATGACGGCAGGAATCTTGCAACTAGCCTCAAATAATTTAGCTGTTTTTGATCTGATCACTCTCAAATACCCCGCCTCATCAAGGGAGGGATCATGCATATTCATGAGTTGCATGACCTCGCCTTCGGCGATCACGTTGGTTGCCTCGGCTAGAAGAGACAATATTCTCATTTCGCCGCATTCAACCATCATTTGAAACGCTCTGGAGTATAAAAAATCACCCACTAAAACGCTAGCAGGGTTACCAAAGGTTGCATTTGCTGTTGCACGACCTCTTCTGAGAGTTGACTCATCAACCACGTCGTCATGCAAAAGTGTGGCTGTATGTATGAATTCGACAACAGCTGCAAGTTGAATTCTGTGAACGTGCGCGTAACCTACAGCGCCAGACATCAAAAGTAAGAGAGCAGGTCTGAGTCTTTTTCCTCCTGCAGAGATAATGTATTGACAAACATTTCCCACCAAAGGAACATTGGTGTTGAGACGCTCATTAGTTAATTGGTCTACAAGGGCCATATCCCCGGAAATAAGGGACAAAGCAGTCGAGACTTGGGAGCTTTTAGGTTGGGTCAAGGAAAATACTTATTTAGTTTTGTGGAATTATAAAAGGAGCTGACCCGTTGGATTTGTGTCAATCGCAAGGCCGTGATAACTGAGTCTAAAATTCCTGAAAGATCGGCGATTTATTGTCACAGCCAGACAAAGTCGTTGTAATAATGGGCTTATAAGTTCAAAAACGTGGCGTGGGAGCCAAATTTAACACTAATAATTGGAAAAATGCTATAATTTCAGGCTCTGCGGAAAATCCTTTCCCAGAGCTTCAAAGAATTTTCTAGAGGTTAGTATGTACGCAGTCATAAAAACTGGTGGCAAGCAGTATCGCGTGTCAACCGGCGAAAAAATTAAAGTAGAAC
>CAIWAO010000138.1 GCA_903910745.1 uncultured Burkholderiales bacterium | reverse complement strand
TTATAGATATTCTGTTACTTTGATTCAAGATGGGATCGTTCTTTACGATTTCCATTTGTTTCTCAGCGTACCTTGTTGCAATATCTAAGATGATGTCTTGGGAGTACATGTAGGCTCGCACATTCTCATCTGTTGGATTCATAACGGCTTTATCGCGTCCTCTCTCCCAAAGCTGTCCAAGCTCTTTTGGCGTCCAGTCCTTTAAGGACTTGGGTTCTTGTTTGGGCGGTGCTTTTTGAGCTTGTCTGTCTTTACCGTGTTCATTCTTTGCCACATGCGCTGGGGTGTAGGGAATATAGTTTTGAAATTCCTCTCCCGAATAATCATTACCTGCTGAGAAGCCCTGGGCATAGGAAGGACAAGCCGTGAAGTAAAGGGCGAGGAAGAAAAGGGTAAGAAAGACAGGGGCGAGAAAGACAAGAAGGGATCTTGGATTAATTGCCGCTCTTTTGCAGTTAGAAAATTGCATGCGCTGTTCCCTCGATATTCGCTAAATGCTCGTATCCCCAGTACCTTGAATCATCGCTAAGGGGGTGTGTACCGACAAGAAATAATTCC
This sequence comes from uncultured Burkholderiales bacterium, assembly GCA_903910745.1. Taxonomy (GTDB): domain Bacteria; phylum Pseudomonadota; class Gammaproteobacteria; order Burkholderiales; family Burkholderiaceae_C; genus Limnohabitans. The sequence goes on along the minus strand of CAIWAO010000138.1, from coordinate 2,339 downwards.
CCCTTTGGAATAATCTCATCACGACTGAAGTCAACGCCCCTGTAAAACTTAGCTAAAGGGAAACCGCTGACCAGGAGTTTCCCGTTAATAGAGACTCTGTCACCTTTAATCACCAGGTGATCCCCTTCTATACCTGCGACTCGTTTAAGGATGTAGGCCGTTTTGACCCAAGTAAAGTGAGAATCTGGCTTAAAAAACACTAAATCGCCAGATCTAACACTTACAGGCGCAATTCGCTTGAGCACAGTGAGGTGCACCTCTGGGAGACACCGCTCGTTACTCGGATCAATGCCAAGCGAGTAAGTCTGCATGAAGGATGATTGTTTGAATAGAAATACAAGCACCACGGCCAAACAAAAAAGCCCTATCGCTAATTTGCGTGAGTTCTTTGAGGTTTTTGTCAATTGAGGCTTTTGTTTTTGGATGTATCTCGAATGGCTTGTTCTACTGCATTCCTTAATTCGCCCGTAATATCTTTTGTCTGAATGGGTAGTGCCGATACGAAGTACGCCCCTGATTCGTCCTTGAGTGCATCAATGACCAGGTAACCCTGGGCTGAATAATTTCTCAACACCCCAAGGACCGGTTCTACAAGAGTTGATTGCCGCTCGGTCTCACTCATTGTGGGATTGCTTAAGGCGTACTCCATCAGGATGCCTTGTCGGTCTGCAACGACGGCCTTACCCAGTTGCTCTGCAGCGCCTGAGCTCTTGGGGATACTCCTAGAGCCTTCAATCGCTACCCCACACAGGAGGCTGAATCCACAAAAGAGGAACATCACAAAGTAGCTACAGGAACCGTGGTTAATGAGTTTTTGGAGTTTTTGGAGGTTTGACACAAATTGCCTCAATAAAGTTAATATATTATGCTGATTGTATAAATATATCTTATAAAAGACAGTTTAGTTGTTTTTAAATCTTATATATATAGATATATCTGGATTCTGTGTGCTTTATGCATACTTAATAGATTATGCTATCAGCTTATATAAATATGTTCAAACAAATCACTCCCAGTTTAAAAACATTAGCACAGGCCGGTTTTGGCATCTTTGTGCTACTCCAGTTCTTGGACTTGCACAGCTCTTACCTGCTCTCGCATGGGCTGTGGATCCAGGGGATGCAAACCATTGACTCGCGTACCTTCTCAACTGGGCGCGAGCTTGCACTCGAGTCCAATCCTATTTTGAGCTCCTCGCGTAGCGGGGTTGAGTTCCTTTTAAAACTGGTCTTATATAAGGCGCTACTTTTAGCACTCTGGTTTTACATCTTCATCAAACAAATCTACGCACGCAGGCCTTGCGCAGTGGGTAAAGGCTTTATCTATGTGACTTTTCTAATCGATGCGCTTTATACCTACGTCGTCATCAACAACTATTTCTTAATCTCAAAGGCTTCCCTATGAAACGAATCAAATTACTCGCTGCAATGAGTTTGGCCACGGCCATGGCTACGGCTAGCCTGAGCGTTGCTCGCGCCGGGGAGGTAACCACCCCCCTCTTTGCATCTGATAGTGTCTCCTCGTCCTTTGACGAACAGTTACTTCGCAGATTCCCCTCCTCAGCTGGATCAAAGACTGCTGCCGCATTTGCGGGCTTTCACAGTGTCGTCAAGGGTACAGAGGTTATTTTTATATCTGATGACTTCTCCATCCTCATTAGAGGTGAGGTCGTTGAGTTAAAAGACGGTAAATCTTTAACCACTGCTTTGGCAGAGGCTAATAAGCCAATGCTGGATATCACTAAGTTAGACACGAAAGACGCAATTTCTTTCGGACAAGGACCTAAAACAATTTACGTTTTTAGCGACCCAGACTGTCCATTTTGTAAACAACTAGAGTCCGAACTTCCCAAGCTTGTCGACACCGTGGTCTATATCTTTCCATTCCCACTCACGAGTCTGCACCCAAACTCAAAGGTTGTAGCTGATGCTATTTGGTGCTCACCCAACCGGGCAAAGGCATGGAAAGATTACGTCATGAATGGAGTTGTGCCTAAGTCTGCATCTTGCCCGACCCCAATAGAGCGAAACATCGCCCTTGGTCAATCCATGCAAATACAGGGCACACCAAGCATCATTTTCACCGATGGTTCAGTGATACCAGGTGCTGTACCAGCACAAAGGATCGCCGCTAAATTGGACTCTATTCAGTCAGTCAAAGTTGGGGTTTCAAAATGAACTTAAAAGTGCATTACGGTCGATTCTTTGTTTTACATCTGTTTTGTTTGTCGCTGACCCTGGTCTCCATTTTTATTGGTTTCACAACGTTTGATGTAGGCGTTTTTTCGCCTTTCTTTGCTGCCTTAGCGTTGTATACCTTTTCACTCGGGGTTGTGTTGG
>CAIWAO010000137.1 GCA_903910745.1 uncultured Burkholderiales bacterium | reverse complement strand
GAAACTTTTCTATTTTCTTCTTCAATAGTTGTGTAAATGCGTTAAACGCTTTTTGCATGACGGGTTGCTTATAAGGATACAACTCAACTGGGTCTGTTGCATGAATCCAAGAGCCTGGATCAGCCTCGAATATAAGTAGTTTGTTATCCTTTGTTTCAAAACAGTCAAGTACTACGTAATCTAAGTCGATATGCTCATGAAACGATCTAAAAGCGCTTTTGTGTTTTAAGCCAAATCTAAATTCAAAATCTAGCATTTCCAGCTTCTCTTCGTTCCGTTTTGCCTCACTAAGATCCATGCGTGCACCAATGTAATTAACGACCCAGTGCTCGGATATGGCTAAATGGCAAACAAATGGCTCACCTCCAATTAAAACAATACGGTATTTTCTAAAGTAACCATCGCTACTTTTGTAATCGACGTAATCGCTTACATAAAACTCTTGTTTTAGATGGTAACCACTTAAATAGATATTTAATTCTTTTCGTGACGTAATTAATTGAAATCCTTTTCCCGAGTGAGTACCTACAGGCCGAATTACAAATACCTCGTCATTAAAAAATACATCTGTCGAGCAAACAACTTTAGTTTTTGCAATATGAATACCATCAACATTGCAAAGGGTGTTGTAGAGCTGAACACGACCACATTTTTTGACATTAAGTGGATAATTTATTACAGGGCGAGGCCATTTTTTTAAAACAAAATCTAAATAATCAAGTATCGGATTGTTCTTTGTTGACTCACCAAGTCCAACAAAAATAATATCGTGCAAAGGAACCACTAATATGTCAGGTTGCTTCTCATTAACATACATCACTTCCAACTGAATGTTCGTTTTCTCGACTACGAAATCAAGTGGCGTGTTGTCAGTCATTTCGCCTGCAGCGACCAGGGACAGTAGTCTAATTTCGGGCTCCTTCGGAGCGTTGATTCTGAAGCACTTCCTCAATTCAAGAGCCTTATCCTGCATCAATAAGGCGTCTTTGTCTAAACCGTAAGCCCCGTAAATGTAGAACATTCGCATAAATAAATTGCAAATATCATTTTCAGACTTAGCATCTTCAATAATTTGGGGTATGCAATCTGGCCCTAAACGTCGGATCAAACACGTGGGCGGGATAGGCGATAGTTCAAGGTCTCGAATGATGATGTTTGGTAATGCACATTCAGTCATTTGAGGCATCTGATTGTTATTAATATTGAGTAAGAATTAATTTTTATGGATGAATTAAAAACTTTTCTCAAGCATTGCATGCAATACATTAGCCTGCACGACTCCAAAGAAGCGTGGAATAAACGCCACTCTTAAATTAAAGTCCTCTACGATATTAAAAAATTTATACGTAGGCACTAAAAGTGGAGTGTATTTGTAGATTTGGTATCCCGTAGTCAGTCCTAGTGTAAAGTCTATTCGAGAGTTGTAAGCGTACGTATATCCTAGGTATGTACTGTCTCTGTAATTTGAGTTGTAGTAATGACCAGCCGTAATATGATTGGGCAACTCTATATAAATACCTGGATTAAAGTCGTTATATCCGGTCGCTGAATGAAAACTTCCTAAATGCAGTCCCACGGTGGTGGGGTTGTCTAATTTTGTAACTTCTTCACAACGCGCTTCAAAAACCAAAGTGATCCCAATCAAGATCAATAAAAATCGCTTAACCAATAAAAGAGCGTACAAGATTGCCTACTTGGTTGTGGTCGTGGTTGAGGAACTTGACGAAGTTTTGGCTGCTAATAATGCAGCCCCCACCGTAGCAAGGGATATGATCGCTCCAGTTGAAAGTGCACCAGAGGCGGCTTGAACGGCAGCCAATGGGCCCGAGCCATACTCAGCAGGTGCAACACTACCTTGCGCCGTCTGTACCCAAGCTGATTGTGAAAGGGACAGCAAAATAATGCCAATTAATGATTTTGATACAGTTTTTTTGTTCATAAATAAATAAAATGAAAAAGTCCGAACTCAGCAATATCTATCTATTCTAATAATGGCAAAGTATTTTGGGAGGTTTGTTTTGATGGATTGAATAATTAAGTTTGTCAATTCATTCTATCTTGAAAGAATATCTATTTGGAATTGATTTTTCTTTGATTAATGACACAATATTCATATGAATCAAGAATTAAATTCATCTTTTGTAAAGCGCATTTCAGATACAAGTTGGCATCAGCCCGCTCCCAGGCTTGACTGGGCACAATCACTTGAAGCGGGAGAGGTGCTGCATTTCAATGGTTTACCTTTTGCGATAGCTCAATCAGAAGAGCGACTGTTTACTGATAATTTGTTAGCCCCTAAATCCAGAAATCTTAGCCTTGATTCACGAGGTGTTCTAAAGGGGTTCCAAGGCCCGGAGGATTTAAAGGTAGATTTGTCAAGTTTTATACTAAGATTTAGAGGGCTCGCCAATGATTTGGTAAATAGCGCTTTTCCTAGATATTGCGAAGAAATTCGGATTGCTCCTACAAGTTTTAGACCTAAAGAAGTAGAAAGCAGAAAACAATCGGTTAGAGCAGATGATAGACGCTTACATGTAGATGCCTTTCCAAGCAGACCTAATTATGGAGAGAGAATTCTTAGAGTTTTTTTAAATATAAACCCAAACGGCAAACCCAGGGTCTGGAGAATTGGTGAACCCTTTGAGGATATTGCAAATAGATTCATACCTGGCATCAAAAAATACTCATATTGGAAGGCGAAAGCCTTAAATACAATCCAAGTCACAAAGTCTCTTAGAAGTGAATATGACCACTTAATGCTTGGTATCCATGATGCAATGAAACAAAATGACGCTTACCAAAAGAGTTCACCTCAACTGACCTATGAATTTGCGCCCCATTCTGTTTGGCTTTGCTTTTCAGATCAGACAGCTCACGCCGCAATGTCTGGACAATTCATGATGGAGCAAACCTATCACTTACCGGTCAGCTCCCTATATAACCCATCCAGCAGTCCCTTGGCCGTTCTTGAAAGACTGACCCATAAAGAGCTGATTTAATCTAGCCTTTTTATAGCGATTAATAGTTAAACCACTCTGTTGGTAAATTCGCAAATAATCGTTTAACAATCGGAGTAGGTAAGACATACTGAGGAAAACATTTGGATGTATTTTGATCATGCAACACGTGAATGCAAAGTCCTACATCATCAGATAGTAAATCAGTTTTAAATCCCAAGGCCATGGCTGCTTTGATAAAAGGCGCATCTTCATTAAAAGAAACGTGAGCAAATTTTATGGTCTGAGCTACTTTCCTTTTATAAACATAAGAAAATCCGTATCCCAAATGATTGTCCTGCATGTCTGCGTTGGTGTTCTCTATTACCCCAACAATCATGGGTTCGTTAGACCAAACGTAGTGCACACCAGTTTTTTCAAGTAAATTCCAATATGCAAATTTATTATAAATCTTGCTAAATATAAAAAAGCCGGATAATTTAATGACATCACTAGATTGCAAACGAAGTAAACCAATCATTGATTCAACGTAGTGTGCAGCGTAATACTCATCATCGTCAAAATGAACAATAAACTCGCCTCGTGCCAAATCGACACATAAATTTCTTTTCTCGCCAATACTCATCCTTTGGGCTTCGAATCGGTAGGTGACTCTTGGATCGTTCAAGGTCTGAATAAAGTGACTCGGTCTCTCGCTATCATCAATGATGATCCATTCAAAGTCTTGATGGGTCTGAGAGGTGATGCATTTATAAATGATCGGCAAGTAGTCTTCTCTATTATGAGTTGGAGTGACTATCGAGACACTTAGTTCAGACATAACGAAATCTTCAAACCTACATTTAAATATTTAAAGGATTCACACTCGCTCTTTGAGCAAGTTCCGCTCGTAGGGCTCTCAGTTTCTCCATTGGATCAACTGTATTTGACGCCTGAGATATTGACATTTCAGCAATAAAGCGGCTGGGCATGGCAACAACCATTTCTCGCCCTTTTTTACGGCGTTTGCACCAACTGACCACCAAACTAAATTGTGCACGAGTAATTCCGACATACATCAAACGACGCTCTTCCTCGATCCGCAGCGTATTGGCAAAAATTTGAACCTCAGTTTGCTCGCTCTCCTGTGGACTTGAACTGGGTTTAAATGGCAGTAAGTCCTCATTTATCCCAACAAGGGAGACATGAGGCCACTCCAATCCCTTAGCCGCATGAAGAGTGGACAAAGTCACAACGTTTTGATCTTTTTCACGCTCTGTGAGAGTGGATAGCAATGAGACTGTTTGAACGATTTCTAATAAATTCTTTTTCTCGTAAGCAGTGGTTACCCCTGCAGAATCGTCAATCTGTCCACCACAACGACTGGCAATCCAGTCGCAAAACTCTAAAACATTGTTCCACCTCGTAGAGGCAACTTTTTCATTGTCCTCATTTTCAAACAAAAACTTTTCATAAGATATGCTTTTTAGCCAATCCATTAAAAATGTTTTTGCATCCTCAAAACCCTGAGTATGTTTGGCTCTAAATTCAAGATCGTTGATTTCACGTCCGAACTCATGTAATCCTGCCAAAATTTTGGGCGAAATGACGGAGCCTAAACTTTGACTAAATAACGCTTCAAATAAACTAAGTTTGTATTGGTTAGCGAACTGCCCCAATGCTTGCAAAGATTGGTGACCAATGCCCCGCTTAGGTGTCGTGATTGCTCTCAAAAAAGCTGGATCGTCATCGTTATTAACCCAAAGACGAAGCCACGCACATAAGTCCCTTATTTCAGCTCTATCAAAGAAACTTTGTCCACCCGATACTTTGTAAGGTATTTGAGCCTTGCGAAGCGCTTGCTCAAGTATGCGAGATTGATGATTGGCTCTATAAAGGACAGCAAAATCTTTAAATTCAGGGTGTTTGACCTCTCCTCTTGAATTCAATTTAGGTATTGCCCTAAGAGATTGAATTCTGGCCACAACCCTTTCAGCCTCATGCTCCTCGTTATCTGATTCAATCACTTGAACAGGCTCACCTTCGCCGAGTTCAGAGAACAAAGTCTTGGGAAATAATTTAGGATTAGGCTGGATTACATTATTCGCAGCATTCAAAATAGAGCTTGTAGATCGGTAATTTTGCTCTAACTTGATGATCTTTAGGTTGGGGAAGTCGACGGGCAGTTTTTGTAAATTTTCAAGCGTCGCGCCTCTCCATCCGTAAATAGATTGGTCATCGTCACCTACCGCCGTAAATCGTTGTTTCCCCCCGGATAGCAGCTTCAAGAATTCATACTGAGTTGCATTCGTATCTTGATATTCATCAATCAAAATATGCTCAACATCGTTTTGCCATTTCTCTCTAACAACTAAATTTTCTTTAAGTAGTTTGTGTGGCAATCCCACTAGATCATCAAAATCTACACTTTGATATGCACTCAACCGCTCTTCATATCTGGCCATAATTTGAGCGGTTAAACGCTCTAAATCGTTTTCCGCCAAAGCCTGAGCCTGTGAGGAATTAAGTCCAAGATTTTTCCATGAACTAATCTTCCATTGCCACTGCTTTGCTTGCTGGGCATCTGTAGTGCCTCCAGCATCTTTCAAAATACTTGTGACATCATCGGTATCTAGTATGCTAAATTGAGCCTTTAAACCCAAAGCTTCGCCGTCTTGACGAAGCATCCTAACTCCCATTGCATGAAAGGTACAGATAATGACCCCTTTTGCTTTATTTCCAATAAGTGACTTAGCCCGCTCCCGCATTTCTATTGCTGCTTTATTCGTAAAAGTAATGGCAACTATTTTTTGAGGCTCAACACCCGCTTGAATCAATCTGGCAATTTTGTGCGTAATAACTCTAGTCTTACCAGAACCCGCTCCAGCTAGAACCAGGCACGGACCGTTTAAATAGTTAACAGCTTCTTGTTGAGCATTATTCAGGTTAGGAGACATTAGTTAGACTAGATACAGAAAATCAAAAATTTAAAAAGATAAAGAGGTTAAACCAGAAATGATATTTTGATTTGAGTTGGTTTTTAACAAAAAAAACTTATATTTCACACAAATTTTTTTTCGTATGTAAAGATTTCAATCATAACGTGGACAATGACGATATGTTCGAAGTTTTTGGTATTACTTGTCCCTTTTTTGCACTTGTTTTAGCAGGTTTTTTGGCTACCTCCAAAAAACTACTCCCGCTCGAGTCAATTCCTGGATTAAATATTTTTGTGCTTTATTTTGCTCTCCCCTGTATGTTGTTCAGGTTTGGAGCTCAGTCACAGCTCGGTAGTTTAATAAACTTAGGTGTTTTTGTAACTTATTTTCTAGGTGCGATTTTGATGGTCGGCATTGCCCTGTATATATCTAGGAGCATGGGGATTGGTTGGAACAATGCTGCGTTTGGCGCATTAGTCGCAGCTTTTCCAAATACAGGTTTCATGGGAGTCCCACTTTTATTTGCTTTATACGGAACTCCTGCAACTGCAACTGCAATTATTACGATCATTATTGACATGATTTTCACCACCTCTCTTTGCATCGCTTTATCTAGGCTGGAGGGGGCTGACATTCACGGAACTCGAACCGCTCTTGTAAATGCTTTCAAGGGTATCTTAGTCAATCCAATGCCTTGGGCTATTGGCTTAGGTGTTGTTTTCTGTGATTTAAATTGGACGCTCTGGGCTCCCATCAACAAGACAGTTCAACTCTTATCAGACGCTGCCTCCCCGACAGCACTTTTTACTTTAGGTGCAGTTTTGGCCAGATCATGGATCAACCAAGTTAATCATCAAACCAATGTTCAAAATAAAACTCATCTTCATCGTAAGAGGATTGACTACTTAACACTATCATTTTTGAAGCTGATCATACATCCCTGCATCATATTGATTTTAGGTAATTTGGCTTTATTTATGGGCTTTGTTTTAGATCCATTTGCATTAAAAATAATGGTCCTAAACGCAGCACTTCCAAGTGCTAGCAACGTAGTGATGTTGACCCAGCGATACGGTGCAGATAGTGAGAGAGTTGCTAAAATTATTTTGTGCACAACTGCAATTGCATTTTTAACCTTTAGTGGTTTAGTAAGGTTATACGATTCATTTCTAAAGTTCTAATATCAAATCTTTTATAAAGCAATATTAGATTGCCAAAGGATCTACATCAATCGCCCAGCGTGTAACGCCCTTAAATTGGCCTTGTAAATTTTGAAGTTCAACTTGCCAGTGCCTTAGAAACTCTTGCAACATGAGGCGAGAATCACATTCAATCAACATCTGAGCTCTTTCAATATTCGCAACTCTTTGAACGGTCATAGCAATAGCAGGAAAAAGAGCTGGCTCAAATTGAAGCCATGAGGCCTTTGAGCCAGAATACTTTCCTCGAATGCCTTTTAAGATATGGACGGAGCTTTCTTTTGCTGTGTTGAGGAAAAGTTGGGCTTCCTCTTGTGTTTTTGCCTCCGCCCTAATAAGAGCTTGAAATGAGAAGGGGGGGAGGTGAGCTTGAGCGCGCTCTATTAGTTGTTGCTTTGCGAAGCTTTGGTAGTCGTATTCAATTAAGGCCTGAAAAAGAGGATGTCCTGGATACTGTGTTTGAATCCACATCTCTGAAGTAGATGCGTTTGCGAGTGTTGCGTCTCGCCCAGCTCTTCCCGCGGCTTGCAAAAGAAGAGAGAAAAGGCGCTCAGGAGCTCTAAAGTCACTAGAAAAAAGAGCCGTATCAGGGTACAAAGCTGCAACCAATGTGATTTTTCTAAAGTCATGTCCTTTCGCGATCATTTGGGTGCCAATCAAAATATTCACCTCTCCTGAGTGAACTTTCGCAAGTTGATGATTCAGCTCACCCTTTAGACGCGTGCTGTCCGCATCTATTCTTAATATATTCAAGTGTTCCCCACTGCTTTGCCTCACCCCGCTCAGCAAACTCCCCAACAGCTCCTCCATTTGTTCTGTGCCTTTGCCAAGTGGCGCTATATCAGCATTACCGCACTGCGGACAAAACTGTGGAACCCTCTCCACAATTCCGCAGTGATGGCACCTGAGCGTTCTGTCTATTTTGTGAAAAACCCGGTATGCACTACAGTGCATACATTCGCTCTTCCAGCCGCAGTCTTGGCAATGAAGCACCGGTGCGTAACCCCGTCGGTTAAGTAACACAAGTACTTGCTCATCTCTTTGGACCCTAAGCGTGATAGCTTCTAAAAGCTGAGCTGAAAAGACAGTACCTCTGGGTTGTTGGTTTAGATCGATCAAATGCACCTTGGGCATTGATGCGTGTCCAATTCTTGAAGGCATTTTTAATAATTGATATCTGGCAGTGCCAACACCTTGTGGATCCTTTTGAGCATGATGCCAACTTTCAAGGGAAGGCGTGGCAGAACCGAGTATGACTTTGATGCCGAGTTGCTTGCCTCTGTAAACGGCTAAGTCGCGAGCAGAATAGCGAGCCCCCTCTTGCTGTTTATAGCTAGGATCGTGCTCCTCGTCCACGATAATTAATTTAAGATTGGGAATGGATGCAAAAATAGACATCCTTGTCCCCAAAATAATCCGGGCTTGCCCACTGTGAGTTGCAAGCCAAGCTTGTAACCTTTGAGCCGCAGTCATTCCGCTGTGCATAGAGACAATCTCTTGGCCAGCGTTGTTTTTTAAAAGTGAAGCAAACCGGCGTTTAAATCTATCCTCGAGTTGCGGAGTCAAATTAATTTCAGGCACCATCACCAATATCTGTGAGTTAATTTCAGTCTTTAAAACTGATGCGACATATCGCAGATAGATCTCCGTTTTACCGCTACCAGTACTACCCCACAGTAAAAATGGACCAGGAAAAGCCTCGATTTCTGTGAGTGTTTGTTCTTGCTCTTTAGTCAGATTTAGCTCAAGGCTTGATTTGTGTTCAGAATTTGAAATAGCATCAGATGCGGCAGCACTTTTTGAATCAGTTTTCCTAATATTTTTCTTCAGTCGTCGTGCAATTTGAGTGGAATCAAGATCCCTCAATTGAGGCGCAAGGGCCTGAATTGCCATCTCTCCTAGCGAACGCTGATAGTATGTTGCCGCAAAATCTATCAAATCTAACCATTGCTTATTAAGAGGATCAATGCCATTTATCTCACTCGTAATCGGTTTGATATTCAAAGCCGAATAGGGAGGAGTCGTTGACTCAGTGGAATCGGTTGGAATTGATTTTTCTGATGATTTGACTTGATTAAGTCCAGACGTTTGGTGCCAAACTATGCCCAAAACCTCCCTTTTGCCAAGGGGAACTCGTACCAATGCGCCCGCCGGCAGAATTTTGTCGTGCGAGTAGGTCAAAGGGCCACTCAAGTTAGAGTACTTGGGTAGATTAACGAGTACAAAAAGGGGGTAGGTCAAGGGGGTGAAGGTTAGGTGACAGTATTGATAAACTTCTGCGAAGTGTGATTTAAGTCATTGATTTTCAAGGGTTTTATGTTTTTGTGGATAACTTTGTTAACAGATATTCCAAAGGCTCAATTAAAACGACTTAAATCTGATAGCACTATAAAGTTATCAACAGATTGTCAAAATTAATTAATTAATGAAATCATATGGTTAGGTGAGTTTTTGTATATTTAATCATATTTTCAAAAAAATCAAAACATTAAGAAAAACTGACAAATTTTTGTGCATAAGTGTTAGTTCAAGGTGAGTTTTCTTATAAAAATATAGTTCTTTAGTTCATATCTTTTAGTAAAAGTTTACTATTCACAAAGAATTCAGTGCAGCCTTTAATTCTTGAAACTTTAAGATTTCTGAGAGCATCAATTGTGGTTTATTTGGTGACAGCAATAAGTAAACCGGTATCCCACTGCGTCCTAATTCAGCGAGGGTTTTTGAGATGGTTGGATTGGGTTTGGTCCAGTCAGCTCGCAAAAGCCGCACATTTTTAGACAATAAAAGAACTTGAATCTCAGGATTCTCAAGTGTAGTGTGCTCATTGACCTGGCAGGTAATACACCAAGCTGCTGTGAAATCTACAAATACAGGGCGCCCAAGACGAAGGGTCTCTTGCGCCAATTCAGGCGTCCATGGTTCCCATTTCAATTTCTGATTAGCCTGCGAAGATAATTGCTGCGAACCTGCAGTTGCGTCAACACTTGCGCCTAAGCGAGCACCAGGCTCTAGGTTTAACCAAAACCAATTGGTGATGACTAGTACGATAAAGAAAAATATCATTCCAAATACTTTTACGCTGTTGGATTGATGGGATTGTTTTGGCAATGCAAAACAATAAATCAAAGCACTCAGTGTGAGTAGATTAATTGCAAGAAGAGTCATTTGGTTCATATCAACCAACTGTCCATAAACCCAAAGCAACCAAATAACCGTCAGCATCATTGGGTATGCTAAAAATACACGTAAGGAGACCATCCATTTGCCAGGTCTAGGCATCAATCTGGACAAGGAAGGAATCCAGCTAATAGCTAAGATGGGTAAAGACATACCCATTCCTAAGGCCGCAAATACCCCAAGCCCCTGCCAATTTGGGGCCAACAATGCCCAACCCAGTGAAGCCCCCATAAAAGGGGCAGTGCACGGGGCAGCAACCAGTACGCTTAAAACACCCGAGAGGAACCCCTCCCAAATTGGATCTTCACTGTGCATTGAGGCAAGACGATTTGGTAAAACAACACCAATTTCGAAAACCCCTAGTAAATTTAGAGCAATCAGAGTAAATAAAACACAAAGTGCTCCGAGTGCAAATGGAGACTGAAGTTGAAAGCCCCAACCCAACTCAACCCCCAAACTCTTCAGCCCAATTGCAAAAGCACCTAAAGAAACAAAGCAAAGGGTCACACCCAAAGCATAGCCCATACTGTTACGTCTGTACATTTTGACTTGGTGTGAATGTGCCGCCAGACTTAGTACTTTAATTGCGAGTATCGGCAGTACGCAAGGCATAAGGTTAAGAATCATGCCACCGACCAACGCCCCGAGCAAAGCAATTAAAAATGTTAAATCAGCTGGGCCCTTTGCCCCCTCTAAGTAGGGGGTAGGGCTCGTTTTTATTCCAGTCGAACTTGCAGATGAAGTTGCCGCAACATCTGCAGGGGCTTCATTTTCATTGAATTTCCTTGGGCTCGGCCATCTACCTTTAACGGTGAAGGTAGTGATAAAGGAGCGGGGACCCTGGTTGGTCTCAACGACAAACATCATGGGAATCTTGTTTGGTTCGCTGCTCCTCATAGGATGTATGGGCAGTTTGATGAGCTCACCCGAGTTCAAGGAAGAGTCGAATGACTTGGGGTCAGCAACAACTTCACTCAGCTCAGGAAATAACTCAATTTTTCTTGCCTGAGCTTCAAGGGGGAGATTCAAAATATGACCAACAAGTTGTAAGTCCCTAATTTCTAGAATTTGATTTAAATTTGAAATTGCTTTAGGTTGCTGTGCAATGACAGCATCAAAACTAGTCGCCTCTAGAGCCGAGGTACTCTTAATTGGCAGACTTATAAGAAATTCGCCTTCTTGAGGCACACATTCGTCTTTGCAAACAAGCCAGTTTGCATGAAGTTTTATTTCTAAATTAGATCCTAAAAATTGAGTTCCCTGTGAAACTATGACAGGAGTCACCAACAAGACCTCTCCCTCATAACCATAATTGGTAAGGTTGGAGACGTAGAGTTTCCTGGGAGTTGGCCAAAGAATATCTTTGGTTTGGAGGTTTTTTGGAAGCACCCAACTCAGTTCTGTTGGAAGTCCAGAGTCACCTGGGTTCTTCCAGTAAGTGTGCCAATGAGGTTGATGAGAGAGTTTTAGTCCTAGCCAAAAGGTTTGCCCTGCTTGTACACCCTTAGGGGCATAAGCAACTAACTCAGCACGCACTTGTTCGGTTTGCACAACTGAGGATACAGCCCAAGCAGATGTTAGAGAAAATCCTAAACAAGTAAAAACCATAATGGTAGAGGCCGCACATCTAAAAATCTTCAAAATTGAAAGCGCAATTAGAAAAAATTTAGTACATAGTGGGCGACGGATCAAATCAAGGGTTTCGCTGTAAGGGGGAGTCAGCTTCAAAAGAATAATGTTCAATTTCATATAACGTATCTTACCTAACCTTTCAATCCAATACAAAACCCATTACCATTGCAATTATGAGCAAACTACCTAAATATTGGAACCAACTAAGTACAGTCGATTTTGGTTTGATTGATTTCGAAAAGGCTGTTGCTGTCTGGCCACTCGGTGCGACAGAACAGCACGGACCCCATTTGCCGTTATCGGTGGACACTGATTTGGTCACCGCAGTAGCCGTAGAGAGCTTAAAACACTTATTAGATTCAGATCCTGTATTTTTTTTGCCGCCCCAAAGCATCGGATTCAGCGAAGAGCACAGTGCCTTTGCTGGAACCCTCAGCTTGTCTGCAGAAACTTTACTTGCAATCGCCCGGGAGATTGGCGCTTGTTTGGCTCGAACAGGCATGAAAAAACTATTACTTTTTAATTCCCACGGTGGAAACGTTTCCTTAATGGACCTTATTGCCAGAGAATTAAGAGGTAAATTTGATTTGCTGGTTTTTAGTACAAGTTGGTATCAATTGCCGCTAGATCCATCGGCGCTCGCAAATTTCACTGCCCATGAGCACAGGTACGGCGTGCACGCCGGAGATGTAGAGACATCGATGATGTTGCAGATTGCACCTGAGCTTGTGCGTATGCAAGTTGCTCAAAACTTCATGTCAGCATCTGCGGATAGAAGCAATAACTACGAGATACTCGGGGACGGTAAGAGCGCCAAATTGGGTTGGCACATTCAGGACTACAACCCATTGGGAGCTGTTGGAGATGCAAAGAGTGCCACAGCTGAAAAGGGTGAAAAACTATTACAAAGTGCGGGGTTTCAACTTGCTAAGCTCTTACAAGAGTTGATAACCATGCCGCCTTTAAGCGTACGGTCATAATTCAGTCAACTTCAAGCGTAAGTAATCCAATCTTCAAATCCTGGCGTGAGATGGCTCAGAGAATTAAAACTGATTACGGAAGCTCTTTTTTGTGAGTAATGCAGTTCGCTAAATGCTGAGTTTCTAAGTCTAAGGTTCAACTCGATCCTGCCAGAATCGTTTGCGCCGAGCAAATAGGCGACCAAAGTTGCAATAGGCCCCCCGCTTGAGACCATAAGAACATCTCCCTCATGGTTTTCTTGAATGTGCTTCAAAGTTAGCCCTAAATTAAATTCAAACTCTTTAAAACTAGGCATCCCTTTGGGTAGGGTCTGACCTTGCATCCAACTGAGTAAGCCGGTTCTGAGGAGTCTAAAAAATTCTTTGTATCCCTGTGGTGTAGAGGGGCTTGGAATTTCCCCAAAGTGCACAGCTTTTATGACTGAAGCACTGTCGTATTCATTCAAAGCTGGGCTGGTCGAATATTGCAGGTCGGAGCAACCCATACCAACGATCAATCCGTCTAATGTCTGCTGTTGTCTGGTGAGCGTGCCGACGTAGGCCGCTTCAAAGGACACACCCGTTTCAGCAAAGTATTCACCAAGCCTTTTGCTTTGGCGTTGACCGACACTGCTAAGTAGATCGTAGTTATCAGCTCCAAGAGAAGCCTGTCCATGCCTGACTAAATAAATTTGTCCCATGAAAAAGAGAAATATAGTTTGAGAATGATGATTTGCATTTATGAGATTGGGCAGTTTTCATGCTTTTGCAGATAGTGCTTCCCATCGCTCAAGTAAAGTTAGTAATTCAGATTCTATTTGAGTGGTTCGAGATAAGAGTGAGTTTGCACGTTTCGGATCCGAGCT
>CAIWAO010000136.1 GCA_903910745.1 uncultured Burkholderiales bacterium | reverse complement strand
TGCCTGTGGATGCACGCATAAGCCATGGTGAGGCGCAAGCCATGTCCATGCAGCAGCAGACGAAGCAGGAATATTTGATTGCGAAATCAGATGCCCCGACTACAGCGCCGAAAGGCGTTTAGTCGCGGGTATTTCACAGAAGGTAGTTGACTAAAAAAGTATCGTTCAAAAAAGAGTCCTTGTTCCCTAAAATAAAGGTCTTAGTGAGACCGAGCAATGCTCTAAAGCCTCAAATTCTAGAGTTCAAAATGCAGCCTCACAGAGATGACGTTTATAGGCCCTCTTGCTGAGTTATAAGCAGGGTTTGTAATCTTTTGAAAATCCGCTGTCAGAAATAACTCTTTGTAGAGTTTTGCACTGTAATACGTCTCAAAGATCTGCTCAGGTTTGTACTGCAGTGCTCCGTCGCCTATGAACATGGTTTGTCCCCCCAGTTGAAGGTAACTGATTTCTGAGCTAGAGATTGCATTTGCCGCCCAAGCCAGGCCGTAAGTATCATCTTTGCGGTCCCACAGAATTCCTTTTAAGATCATTCCTGCTGCTGCGGAGCGACCCACATCTAATGTATTGGTTTCTGTTTGGTTGTTGTTCCAACTCCAACGTGTGAACACTCCAAGAGCGGAGTTAACCGATTGCTCTGCATTCAAACCGTATCCAAACATGGTGTTCATCTTGCGGGTGTTATAAATGTTTGGAGCACCACTTCCAAGGTTGTTTTGAGCATAAGCAATAGCGTCTTGGTAAGTGGACATATAGGCTTGTTGCTTAAATATCAATCCTCTGATAGCTCCAACTTGGTCGCCCACCCGGTGTTTATGTGTGATCTCGAATTGATCTACGTAATCTTTTGTTAGTGTGTTATCAATCTCTAACTGGTTAGGAATGGTGGGCGCAGCGAGACGAGCCGCCTTAAATGTCCAGTCATCACGGAATAACTCACCCACAAATCCGTAAGTATAGCCACGCGAATCAGCTGCATACCCGTAAGCTGCCATCGAGAATACAGAAAAGTTCATGAAATGAATTCTCGGATCATGACTGTATTCATTCATATCAAAGAAGTCCAGCGAAGCTACCTTCCCCCAAGTTAACACCAACCTGTTCTTGTCTACAGTTCCTGCTAACTGATTAACAGTTCCCTCGGGTATATATTCATCTCCCCCGCCAAAACCAATGGTTTGTCTAATAAAAGCCCTAGCGTTGTAAGTAATTGCTGGAATGAAAGTCCCCTTTTGTAACTCCCCGTTTTGAAATCCGCCTAAGCCTACAAGTGCTCCTGAAAAAGGGGTTCCCTCAAATAGTTCAGGGTTGTAGTAAAACTCTGCACCACGCCAAAGCCTTGTCCCAAAGAAGGCTGTCGTGGTGAAAGTAAAACTTCGGTCGGTGTCACCTTCTGAGCGACTGAGCAAACTCGTGTTCCCTTTAACAGAGTTGATTGATGAGTAGGGGGAGTAAAAGTTATTTTTACGCTGCTCTATGTGCGTTGTTTGTAAGTGGATACTCCAATCCTGTGAGTCTTGGTTATTGGTGTTGACATCCACGCGCTCTTCTTGGTGTGCGCTGTGGTTAGCATAAATGTTTGTATTTGCTCCAAACCCTATATTTTCTTCTGCCAAAGCGGTTGAAGTAACTGAACAGGCAAGGATTAGACCCACAAGTAAGTCTGCCGTGGTTGGTTTTACTTGAAGTATTTCTTTCATCTTTATGGTTTGATTTTTGAATGACGCCTTAATGAGAATGATTATCATTCATTATTAATTAAAATTGTCATAATCTTAAGAATATTTGTAAATATCATTACACAAACACTATATATTGTACTTTAGTTCTAAAAATATTCTAAGTAGATCCATATTTCAATTGTTTGGTTTATTTGGAATTGACCCATTTAGGTTGAGATGTTGTCACCTCAGCTCAGGTGAATCCCTTTAAGAGTTAATTTATTTCTAAGTTATAAATGTCTGTGATTTAAACTTTCAACAACCCAAGGGAACCTAATGCAAAATGGTCGTCCTCAACTTGTTCACCAACTTTGAGAAGCTTCTTTACGCTTGACCAAAAGTCATAGACCTTAATAGGCGTGCGATCTTGAAATGAAATTTTGCAAGCCTGGGTGTCTAATGTTAGGCATACGTTAGTATGGATATTTGTGCCGTGCAGGATTGATAAACATCTGCCTAACAGCAACTCCATATATCATCCGCCTGTCAGTGACAACTTGATGAATGCGTTAGCCATCTCTAATAATATGGCAATTCTTTTTGTGTGATTGTCTATCAACGATTCATGACGGTTGATTCAACATCAAATACAAATACGTTCTATTTAAGTTCCAATTTCATTTCTATTGAGAAGGTTTCTGTGAACCGAATTTTCTTGATGTCTTCATTCATGGTTAACCCTTGTGTTTAAAAAAGTTGAAGGGGGCACCATCTAAATTAAGATTCCAATAACAAGCATTTAATGTAATCATTCAAGAAATGAATACATTAAAAGTAAGACCACTTGACGACATAACAGTAGTAGCGCTTGAGCACGCTATTGCCGCCCCCTTTTGTACCAGGCAGCTTGCAGATCTTGGTGCAAGGGTGATCAAGATTGAAAGACCAGTGGTGGGGGATTTTGCGAGAGGATACGACCAAAGAGTAAAGGGGATGTCATCGCACTTTACTTGGACCAATCGGTCCAAAGAGAGTTTGACCTTGGATCTAAAGCACAAAGAGGCGATGAACGCTCTTTTGAAGCTCCTTGAGACAGCCGATGTTTTTGTTCAAAATCTCGCCCCAGGTGCCACAGCCAGAATGGGGCTGTCCGCGGATGATTTAAAAAAACTCAATCCCAAGTTAATCATATGTGATATTTCAGGCTACGGTAGCTTTGGACCCTACAGGGATAAAAAAGCTTACGATCTTCTCATTCAAAGCGAGGCAGGCTTTTTATCTGTAACGGGTACAAAAGACAGCCCCGCTAAAGCAGGATGCTCCATCGCCGATATTGCTGCAGGAATGTATGCCTATACAAATATTCTCTCTGCTTTGTTGCTCAGAGAAAGGACAGGGCAGGGTTCGCATATTGATGTATCCATGCTTGAGGCATTAAGTGAATGGATGGGGTTCCCACTTTATTACTCCTACGACAATGCTGAGCCTCCCGCTAGATCAGGGGCCTCTCACGCGACGATTTACCCCTACGGCCCCTTTCCTGTTGCAAACGGGGCAACGGTTATATTGGGTCTTCAAAATGAACGTGAATGGGTTGTTTTCTGCGAAAAGGTATTGCTGACCCCGTCACTGGCTTTAGATGATCGTTTCAATAGCAACACTAAACGCCATGAATCTAGAGAGTTACTCAATTCAATCATTGATGATTGTTTTAAGAACCTCTGCATCTCAGAGGTTGAGGCAAGACTTGATACTGCAAAAATTGCCAACGCCAGAATGAACAACATGAAAGACGTCTGGGACCACCCACAACTCGGTGCCCGTCATAGATGGAAATACATAGGTACACCAGTCGGCGATATTCCCGCTTTATTGCCCCCCGGTATAAATAGCGATTACACATACCGCATGGATCCCATACCCTCAGTGGGGCAACATACTAAGAACATACTTACAAAGCTTGGTTTTAGTGAATCCTTGATCGCACAGATGAAGAGCTCTGGAGCGATTTGATACATGAAAAAATTTCTAACGTCAATTTATTCACTGCTCAATGTCTGCAAGGGTGATACCCGTGGTTGAGCAAACCGTGCAACGACTTAAGAGTGCTCAAGCCTTTCTTTTTGTACCTGGCAATAGGGCTGATCGTATTCTTAAATCTTTAAATACGAACGCACATGCAATTATTATTGATTTAGAGGACGCAGTACCCTTGAGCGACAAAGAGACGGCACGTCGCACCATGCTTAGGGTATTACCTCAAATATTGAGTGCTAATCCAAG
>CAIWAO010000135.1 GCA_903910745.1 uncultured Burkholderiales bacterium | reverse complement strand
GGTCTGGGGTGTAGCGTGCTGCTGCGCGACATCTAGGACGAGAATCAAATCAGACGGCTAAACATGTAGAACTGGGTGAAAAAGGCTTGTGGACGGGGGTTCAAATCCCCCCAGCTCCACCAATAAAGGAAATCCAACCCTTCGGGGTTGGTTTTTTTTGCCTACTACGACTTGTTTGTTCGGGTTGCTCGAGCTTGCTTTACAAGTTGTTGTTAGACCACTTAGTGAAGAATAGGTTTGCAGAATCCAAACAGTGGTAGCTCCAGAAGTGTGTGAAATTCTCTTTTCATCTGATGCAACGCGTTGAACTCAACCGCCTCACTAAATGTCTTTTCCTCAAAGGTTCTCAATTAAATTCCTCCGTGTGATTGGGCTACCATCATATAGAGCATAGGTATTGAGAGCAGTGCATTTACCCTTGAAGTAATCATTGCGTATTTTGCCGCTTTCGTTTTTTCATCCCCTGATACTTCAACTATGCCTAATGCTTTCTTTTGATTAGGCCAAAGAATGAACCAAACGTTATAGGCCATCACAATTGCAAACCACATCCCAATTCCAATAGCTACAAAGGGGGCATTTAAACTTAATGCCTCCACAATAGATCCATTTAATAACGCAACCAAAAGACCTGTTATTACAGTAGAGAGTGCCGCATAGCGAAACCAGAACAATGCTTCAGGCGCAATAAATTTTGAAATGGCTGGTTTTTGATCATCTGGTATTTTGGGCATAGTGGGAATTTGCACAAAATTAAAATACCATAAGAGTCCAACCCACATGATACCTGAGACAACGTGAAGCCAGCGAACAAAAAATAGTATCCAATCCGACCCGTATTCAGTTGGATGGCCGACGATAACGATAAGTATAAATAACAAAATTAGCCCAGCTATTATTGTTTTATACAATGATTGAAATATTGACACCATAATTGCACCTTAGATTAACAAATTATTAATTAATTATGAAATTTTTCACAGAAAAATATAGGAAGTTGCTTGTGTTGGGTAGTGCGATATTGAAAAAATTTTAAAGAAAGTAGACTTCATTAAATCGTCTCCATTGCAACCTTTCTTATTTTGACTTCAATTTCCAAGCACGTTTTGAATTTGTCACTAACGATTTAATATTTTTCAAACCTAGTTTAAACTGTTTCAAAACAAAGACGGATAAATGTATGACTGCACAAGAGTTATTAAATCACTATGATTCAGGCCAATGTTGGCCACAATCCCTAGACGCTGACGGCCAGTACTCCGTATCTGATGCCTACAAAGACGCATTGTCTATTAGATCCTTAAGAATTGCCAGGAATGAGAAACCCAAGGGCTACAAAATTGGGTTTACAAACCGAAAAATATGGGATCTCTACAAAGTCTACTCGCCTATATGGGGTACTGTATGGGACTCAACTGTCTTCTATGGTAACGGCCACGAAGCGAGTATTTCTCTTAAAAACATTTGCCAACCAAGAATTGAGCCAGAAATTATCTTTTGCTTTAAGCATACCCCAAAACAGAATGCAAGTTTGGACGATCTTTACAACTCAATCGAGTGGTTAGCTCCCGGATTCGAAATAGTTCAGTCCCACAGGCCTAATTGGAAGTTCACGGCCTCAGAAACAATTGCAGACAGCGGCTTACACGCTAGATTATGCATTGGACAAAAATACCCCATCCAAGATATAGCAAATAGTGCTGGCGAGTTGTTGAAGATACTTTCTAGCAGTTCAGCTCAACTTTATTTAGATAATATGCTAGTGGAAACAGGTTTGGGTTCTAGCGTTTTGGATAGCCCGTTGGAGGCCCTGCATTATTTCGTAAAAGAATTGAGAACATGCCCCGAATCCACTGATATTCAGCCTGGTGATGTAGTAACAACGGGGACTTGGACTGATGCTTGGCCACTTTTGCCAGGACAGTCTTGGACGGTCAAATTTGGGTTTCTGGATACCAACTTCAATCTCAAACTCCTCGATTGAGGTAGTTTGTAGATTTGTTAACTTGTTCACACTGTCACTCGATATAGCCACCGGCCGCCTTGATAATTGGGGCCCATTTTTTCACTTCTGATTCAACTTTAGCCTTAAGAGCTGCAGGTGTTTGTTCATCCGACCGAGCGATTTCAACGTTTAAGTCTAAAAGTCTTGCTTTAACATCAGGATCGATCAAGGCTGCGCGCAATGCCTTATTAAGTTTATCTAGCGCAGCACTTGGCGTTCCTTTTGCCGTATAAAGGCCATGCCAGGCAACAATCTCAAATCCTTTTAGGCCTTGTTCACTTATAGTAGGGGTGTTGGGTAAACTTGGTAGGCGTTTTTGGGTCGTGACTCCGAATAATTTAACTTTATCAGATCTGATGTAGGTCAGGGTGTTGGTTGTTTGATCACACAGCAGATCCACCTGTCCGCCTAGTAAATCTGTGATCGCAGGTCCTGTTCCTTTATAAGGCACCTGAGTCAGCGGAATACCTAGCTGGCTTGTAAATAACAATCCGCAAAGCTGAGAAACTGCGCCAGGCCCTGCATTAGCAAGTGTTACCTTGTCCTTGTTTTTTTGGAGATAAGCCAATAACTCTTGAAAGTTATTAGGTGCAAAATTCTTACTTCCAATAATAGTCATAGGGACATTAACAACTTCACCGATATATTCAAAATCATTCAAGGTATCGTAGTTTAGCTTTGCGTAAAGGGCTGGGGCAGTTGATATACCAATATGGTGGAGTAAGAGTGTGTATCCGTCTTTTTGTGATTTAGCTACCTTGCTTGCAGCAAGTGTCCCTCCAGCGCCTACAGTATTTTCAACCAAAACAGGTTGGCCTAAATATTTTCCCATTGGAACAGCCAATAAGCGGGCCACAGCGTCTGTTGGTCCACCAGCAGAAAATGGAACAATGATGGTTACAGATTTAGTTGGGAAGTCGTCTGCAAAGCAAATATTAGAAGTCAATAAAATCAAAAAACAAAGTATTTTTGAAAAATTCGTATTTTTTGTTGAGAAAGTTATCATTTCTAAATCCTTTTTTCGTAGAAAAAATATTTGTCAAGTCAATAGATTTTAAATAACATTGATCCAAATGGTGTCAGGGTAAATGATAGTAAGGCTTGAGCTATAAGCAAATTTGTCCAAAATCTTTGACTAATAAGAGCGTAATTAATTTTTCAAACCTACAAGCTGCTGCTATAAACACTCGTTTATTGCATTTTAAAACGGCCAACCCTTTAATAAGCCTTTTCTTTTGATAGACCATTTAATTGAAATGAATAGTTTTCCCAGGTGGCTTAAAAAATCAGTAATTGATTTTTGGAATATATGTGTCATGCTTGATGAATGAAAAGCAATTGGGTTTGCTGGCGCACATACCAAGACAAGACGTAAATATATGATGAATATTAAACTAGGCTAAATGATTTTATTGCGAATCTGAGACTTAAAAAATCATAAATACATTCATAGACAACACTTATGTTGTGTGAATTTTTAATAAAGGCTAATCAATGAAGACGATTAAGCATTTCCTTACCGATTACCCGCGAGAGGTCTGGACTGTTAGCCCTGGCGATACTGTGATTGATGCTTTAAAGCTCATGGAGCAAAAAAATATAGGAGCTGTAGTCGTCATGAGAAGTGACCAATTGGTTGGAATTTTATCTGAGCGAGACTATGCCAGAAAAGTCGTTCTAAAAGGAAAAAATAGCACCGGTACGAGAGTTAGTGAGATCATGACTGGGAAAGTCATAACTATTTCTGCCGAGTACAAAATTGATGAATGTATGCAAATAATGTCGGAACACCATATTAGACATTTACCTATACTTGCACAAAATAAAATGGTTGGAATCATATCGATGCGAGACGTCGTTAAGGAGATGATAAAAGCACAACAAAAAATGATTGATGAGTTACAGAAATATATATCCGGTTAAATATATTTCTGTTTTATCTAACCATTTGTTTCAAATCAGTAGAATGCCAGTTCATTCTGCTCTTGTTGAATCTTTCTTGGACCGTAGTCTCCAAAAAAGCCAAAGACTGATTGAGAGATTCAGTAAGTTCCATGCTAAGCCGTTCACAAAGGCTGCACGGTAGGAGCCAGTAAGATCAAAAATCTTGCCCGATAACCATCCACCTAAAGCCATCCCAAGCAATGTCGCCATGATTACTGAGCCAACCCTGGCACCTGCTTCTTTGGGGGGGAAGTGTTCGCGGACAATAATCGCATAGGAGGGCACAATTCCTCCTTGAAACAGGCCAAACATTCCTGAGATGATATAAAGAGGAACCAATCCGTTAAAGGGCAGGAACAACAATAAGGCTAATCCTTGTAAGGCTGAGCCCAATAGCAATGTGGAAACTCCACCGATGCGGTCACAGATCCATCCCGAGAGCAATCTGCTGATGATGCCACAGGTTAGCATGAGGGACAGCATCTCAGCCCCTCTTGCTGCTCCGTAACCTAAATCCCCGCAATATGCCACGATATGGACTTGTGGCATTGACATCGCAACGCAACATGCAAAGCCAGCAGCGCAAAGAAGAATTTGGGCACGACCCAATTGCAACCCAAACGGGTGTGTGGATGAGAAACTCATCGCTGAGGCAGAGGAGTTGGCCGATGCGGTGGGAACAAAGACTAAAGGTGGGCGCTGTCGCATAGCAAAGGCGAGCAACGCCATACCAATCCCGCAAAATACACCCATGGCAATATAGGTATATCTCCACCCAATTGACTCTATTCCCATTTGAGCTAGGGGTGGCCAAACAGCCCCAGCAACGTAATTACCGCTGGCGCAAATCGCAACAGCTATGCCCCTCCTCTTATTCCACCAAAGGGAGGTGTCCGCCATCAGGGGCGCAAATGTGGCAGAACTGCCCACAAGCCCCAATAGTAATCCATGAGCAAGCCCAAATACCCAAATATTAGGCGCTAAACCGGCAACAACAAATCCCGTCAACACTGCTATCGAGCCAATCCAAATCACTGGTGAGATTCCAAATCTGTCTGCCAATTTACCTGTCCATACACCGCCTATCCCAAGGCAAATCATCATTAGCGTGTAGGGCAAAGAAGCGTTGGCCCGGGTCGTGCCAAATTCAGATTGAACAGCGGGCAAAACAACTGAAACAACATACATGCAACTACTGCCCAACGTCACAAGACATAGGGTCGTCAAAAGTCGCCAAGCGGCGTAACGAGAGTCGATTAATTCATTTGATGCGGGTGCGTTAAACATATCCTGAGAATAGCACGGTAAAAACAGCTTTAATAAAGGGTTTGTAGGGGTAATAAATACATGGCAATTTGAGTAGTAATTAAAAATCAAAAAGAAAAAATAAAGGCTATATGTAGGACAACGTACTCATTTTTTAAAAGTGACACTTTAAGATCTAAGTTCACCCTATCCAATATTTAATACACTAAGGAGTCAGTATCAATGGACAAAAGTATAGAAAAGATTCATCTTTATGAATTGGTAAAGGATTTCGATGTGGCAATGTTAGCTACCCATAGCGGAGGCTTAATCCATGCGAGGCCAATGGTTATTGCACGCCTCGAAACTGAAATGATTGCGTATCTCATAACTGATAATAATTCAATAAAAGTTGAAGAAATAAATGCCAATTCAAATGTATTATTGACTTTACAGGGTCCTAGAAAATTTGCTTCAATTAGTGGAAACATTGCTGAATTAAATGACCGGACATTGATTGAATTAATGTGGAAGGAGGCGTGGCAAGTCTGGTTTCCAAAAGGAAAAACCGATCCATCCATAACTCTCTTGAAATTTACAGCAACTGAGGGGGAGTACTGGGACAATGCAGGGATGCAAGGACTCAAATATGTTTACAGCGCAGCCAAAGCCTATGTAAGTGGAGAAAAACCCGAGATGTCTAAAGAACAACATGCCAAAATAAGTATTTAGCTCCGTTGACTAAAACACTGGGACGATTAGATGGGGTACAAAATTTGTTGTATAGTTTTATAAATGACAAATACCTCATCCAAGCTTCCAAGTGGTATGCACTTCCTCGAGCGAGGTTGGCTATCATCTAACAATTTGCTTATATTAGACTCTGAAGGTGCAAGTTTAGTGGACAGTGGATTTTGGACTCACGCAGATCAAACTATCCAATTGGTTAAGACTCTTTTACAGGGTCGACTTTTGGATACGTTGGTCAATACACATTTACATAGTGATCACTGCGGCGGCAACTCGGCTTTGCAAGTTGCTTGGCCTGAATTGAATATCGGAGTTGCAAAATCTCAATATGCAGACGTAGTCAAATGGCAAACCAATGAGCTCAGTTATGATGTAACTGGTCAATATTGCCCACAGTTTACACCTCATTTCTCATTCAGTGCCGGCGAGGCATTGGAGCTATCTGGTACTGGTTGGGATGTATACACCGCTGCAGGACACGACCCACATTCACTACTTTTATTTCAAAAAGAGAACGGTATATTAATTACTGCAGATGCCTTATGGAAAAACGGTTTTGGTGTCGTATTTCCTGAATTAGAGGGTCAAAGTGCTTTTGAGGATGTAATGACTACGTTAGATTTTATTGAGTCTTTAAATCCAACTATATGCTTACCCGGACACGGTCCAATGTTTAGTGATGTTGAAAATGCATTGAGCGTAGCGCGATCAAGATGTGAATTCTTTATAAAAAATCCGCAAAAACATGCAACATATGCTGCAAAGGTTTTGATCAAATACCGATTGCTTGAGTTGCAGCGGTGGAGCTTGAATGGACTCCAATCCTGGGCCAGTGGGGTTCCTTATCTAAAACAGATAAGAGAGGCGTATTATTCAAAAAAAGATTTTACTTTAATGATCTCCGAATTAATTCAAGGTCTCGTTGATTCTAAGGCTGCTCAAGTAGAAGGAGATTTTCTATACAACCTGTAAGAATCTAATTGAATTTGGCATTTGGCGATTTAATCAGATCAAACACG
>CAIWAO010000134.1 GCA_903910745.1 uncultured Burkholderiales bacterium | reverse complement strand
GTTGCATGGCAGCTCAACACCAGACCGAGAAAGAGTATGGGCTGGAAATGTCCAGCCGAGATGTTCACTCCCGAGGCGTTTGACTTTAAAAAGCACCACGCCTCACTCTTTGCACTTGCTCATTGAAACCGCCTAGTAATAATATAACATTAAACAAAATAGCAAACTCTGTAGTAATGCTAATTCAAATACCTCTAGACCTGTCTTTGTGAAATTGTGTTACAAATTCATCAAATTGACCTCGTTCTAGTGCCTCACGCATTTCTTTAGCTAAGTTTAAAAAATAATGCAAATTATGAATGCTTGCCAACATTGGACCCAACATCTCCCCGCAACGATCAAGATGATGTAAATAGGATCTACTGAACCCACCCTGGGCAACACCAAATAAAGGGGTCGATGTGTTTGAGATATTTTTTTGACTACCTGCACATGCGTAACAAGAACAGGTAGGGTCAATCGGCTCAGAGTCCATTTTGTAGCGAGCATTGCGAATTTTGAGATCTCCAAAGCGCGTGAAATAATGTCCGTTTCGCGCGTTCCTTGTTGGCATCACGCAATCAAACATGTCAACACCATTTAATACACCTTCAACTAAATCCTCAGGTGTCCCCACGCCCATCAAATATCTGGGTTTGTTTGCTGGTAAGCGCTGAGGTGTATGCCTCATAATTCGAAGCATCTCCGACTTGGGTTCACCAACGCTCACACCCCCAACCGCATAGCCAGGCAAATCCATCTCAACTAACTTACTCAAGGATTCATCTCTAAGGTTTTCGAACATTCCACCTTGAACAATTCCAAATAAAGCATTAGGGTTTTTTAATCGCGTAAATTCTTCTTGACAACGTTTTGCCCACCGAAGGCTTAACTGCATCGAGGTGTTAGCTTCTCGCTCAGTAGTCAGAGTGCCGTTTGTTTCGTAAGGTGTGCATTCATCAAACTGCATCACGATGTCACTATTTAGGGTCGTCTGAATTTGGATGCTAACCTCGGGTGTTAAAAAAAGCTTATCCCCGTTGACTGGACTTGAGAATTTAACCCCTTCTTCACTGATTTTACGCATGGCTCCAAGACTCCAAACTTGAAACCCTCCGCTGTCGGTAAGTATGGGTTTTTGCCATTTTTCAAAATTATGGAGTCCTTGGAAATGTTTTATAACCTCAAGGCCAGGACGCATCCAAAGATGAAAGGTGTTCCCCAGAATGATTTGCGCCCCCATCTCCTCTAAGCTTTGCGGTGTTACACCTTTAACAGTGCCGTATGTGCCGACAGGCATGAATATTGGCGTTTGAACGACACCGTGATTCAGTTTCAATTGACCACGTCTCGCGTGTCCGTGAGTACTCAGGAGTTCAAATTGCATTGTGTTGACTTGTAAGTTTTAAATTGAATTTTGTTGAACACTGCGTTTCCACATTTGCCAAGGCCGGTCTAAGTGTTGATCATTCATGTCTGAAGTTGCAGTGGCTTCAGCGTCTGTTAAGTAAGTGACCTCTCCGAGTTGTCTGGCTTGGAGCTGTAATTTTGCATTATTCTCAGTGTAAATTGCCCTATAAACTGATTGTTTTATCGAGTTGCCTACACAAACATTCCCATGTCCCCTTAAAAGGGCAACTGCATTTGATCCAAGTACCTCGGCTAAATCTCGGCCAAGAGTTTGATTTCTAATTAGTAGATCAGAATTTTCTCCTGCGCTGTTTCGGATTTCATAAACAGGAGTTGAGCTACCTAAAAAACCGCTCATATGACAAATAGGGCGTAGTCTTTCTTTAGTAACACCAAATGGAATGATGGCAGGAGAGTGAGAGTGAATGACAGAGTTGACATCAGCTCTTACTTTAAATACTTCACTGTGTATAAACCGTTCGACATATGAAGTCACACCCACCGGATGGATTACCTCACCCTGTAAGTTGCAGCATACCAAATCACCCAGGGTAACCAACGCAGGAGCCATACTACGTGCAATGAAAAATAGATCAGCTCTTTTATCGTGCCTAACGCTCATGTGACCAAAACCGTCTAAAACTCCTTGGTTAACGAGAATATGATTTGCAATGACAAGATCCTCTAAAAGAGAAGGGTTCACTGTTGAAGGCATAGGAAATAGCTCCGGTTTTGTTCAGTAAGGCTATGGTACAAAAGAAAACATAAAATGCTAGCGCAAGATGATAAAAGAAAATCGATATAAGTCTATTGTCCACATAGAGTCACAAATTTTTTTGTATAAAGAAGAGAAAAAATGAAATTTCTAAAAATTGCCTTTTGCTCTATTATTGTGTTTGTTTTTTCTTTGACATTAACTTTTACATCCCTACCCGCCAAAGCACAGAACTATCCAGCCCGACCAGTACAGGTGATTGTGCCTGTCGCTGCAGGCGGAGGAACGGACTTACTCGCTCGGTTAACTGGGCAAATGGTAGGCGATTTGCTTGGGCAAAGTTTTGTTATAGATAACCGACTAGGGGGGGGAGGCAATATCGGGACTGAGCTCGTGGCTCACTCAAAACCAGATGGATACACACTCTTAGTCACACCAGGAACTATAGCTAGTAACGTGGCGGTTTATAAAAAACTACCCTATGAACTGCTTAGGGATTTTCAGCCAATTACATTGATTGGACAAACAGGTGTAGTGTTGGTGGTAAATCCAAATCTAAACGTTAACAACGTTAAAGAATTCATAGATTTCGCAAAAATCCATCCTGGCGAACTCAATTTCGGTTCTGCAGGCACGGGCAGTCCTCAACATTTACACAGCGAGTTTTTTAACCAATTGGTTGGTATAAAAACCACTCATATTCCCTATAAAGGACAATCCCAGTCGATGGCGGATTTGGTGGGTGGGCAAATTAACTACATGTTTAGCCCATTACAAAATGCATTACCCTTTATTCAGCAAGGAAAAATAAAGGTTTTAGCGCAAGGTTCAGCAGTTAGAAGCAAATCCTTACCCAATGTACCCACTTTGAATGAGCTTGGGTATAGGGGGGTAGACCTACAAAACTGGTTTGCTGTTTTTGCTCCTGCAGGCACGCCAAGTCCTGTTATAAAAAAACTGAGTGATGCATTTTTAAAAGTAGGTCAAACTCAGGCTTTGAAAAATAAATTTGCAGACCTAGGGTTTGAACCCTTCTTCACAACTCCTGAGCAAACTGCCGACTTCATGAGATCTGAGTTGGTTCGTTGGGCACGGGTCGCAAGTTACGCAGGCATTCAGGCTGAATAGGTACATTAATTTAGAATTTTTCAAGCAGCATTGCATCGCCATAGCTAAAGAAACGGTATTTTTTTTCAATCGCATGCGCGTAGAGATTGAAAACATGAGCATGGCTTGTAAAGGCACTTACAAGCATAAGCAAGGTGGACTTGGGGAGGTGAAAATTTGTGATCATAAGGTCTACGACTTTAAATTTAAATCCCGGACGAATAAAAATATTGGTCTCCCCTAAAGAAATGTTTGAGGCAGCCCAAGACTCAAGTGAACGAACACTGGTTGTGCCTACCGCAATCACCCGGCCACCATTTTGTTTGCATTTTGTTATAGCATTAATCGTGTCATCGGGTATGCTGTACCACTCACTGTGCATTTTGTGCTCAGAAATCTTTTCGGTTTTTACGGGCTGAAAAGTACCAGCTCCAATATGCAGGGTAAGTCGAGCATGATTAATCCCCTTTATTTGTAAAGATTCAATTAGCTCAGCATCAAAGTGCAATGATGCTGTAGGCGCGGCAGCAGCGCCCGGGTGCTTCGCGAAGATAGACTGATAGCGTTGCTGATCATCTAAATCATCTACGTGCTCCACATAGGGGGGCAAAGGAACGTGTCCAAATTTTTGCATTAAAGTAAAAGGCTCTTGGTCAAAAGAAAGCAAGTAAAGTGGGCCATCTTCGTTTGGCCATCGTCCGATGAGTTTGGCTTTGAACCCGCCCTCCATTATTAGAGAGTCTCCATTTCTTGGCTTCTTGCTTACACGCATATGCGCAGCAACTAAATAACCCGAATGTTCATTCGATTTTGGTAAAACTCGCTCTATTAGCAACTCCAGTCGGCCGCCGCTTATTTTCTCTCCAAAAAGTCTTGCTTTGACTACTTGGGTATCGTTGAAGATCAATAAATCCCCCGACTTAAGTAGTTCTGGAAGTTGTTTAAAGACTCTGTCAATAGGCTTGGTTGAGCGGGCGTCCAGTAATTTTGAATCGCTTCGATTTGGTGCTGGATGCTGCGCAATAAGCTCTTTCGGTAAGTCGAAGTCATAATGGCTTAAACGCTCTAAACTATCATCTATGGGCTGAATGGTCATACGTAATACAAAATAACAGTAATATTGGAACTTGGAAAAACAAGCAAATGAAAAATGACGCTTAACTCTCAAAAGTCGAGGGCTCATTTTGCCCCACCATTCATAGTAATTTGCAAAATACCATTAATTCGCCTTTCAACAATAAGTGCACAATGTAGCTATGGCAACATCTGACAAATCTAAATCAACACTTTCAGTGCCACAAAAAGCTTTGATGAAGATGGGTTTGCTGCGCGACATAGATCTGGCGCTGCATTTGCCTTTGCGCTATGAAGATGAAACGAAATTGAAATCTTTGGCCTTATCAAGAGAGGGGGAGAATATTCAATTTTTGGCCGTTGTAAAAAGTATCGATGTTGCCTTTAAGCCACGCAGGCAATTGGTGGTTCAGGTTGAAGAGATCATCGTAAGTTCTGAGTCTTCACTCGTCACGGCAGGGGAGTTATGCACGATCAGATTTTTCAACTTTTACCCATCACTTCAAAAAACACTTGCAGCGGGTCAACGGGTTAGGCTACGGGGTGAGGTGAGGGGGGGAGGACTGATGGGCAAAACAATGATGCACCCATCTGTTCATTCAGCTCAGACCCCCTTACCTGAGGTTTTAACCCCCGTTTACCCAACTACAGCTGGTTTGCCTCAGGCCTACCTCAGACGCGCTGTTCTTACGGGCCTAGACAGATGCGTGCGCCTAGGCGCTTTCAGTGAGACGATTCCACAGACTTTTGCAGCTCCTGGACTTTGGCCATTATCAAAAGCCGTTCAGTTCTTACACGAACCAGATCCAAGCGTCTCTGTTTATGAACTCGAAGACAAATCTCACCCCGCATGGCAAAGGTTAAAAGCTGAAGAGTTGTTGGCTCAACAAATCTCTCAACTTATCGCAAAAAGGGAGCGGCTTGAGTTAAGAGCCCCTAAGCTTGATGGCAGTCTGTCTTTAGACCTAATGAGAGAAGAACTCAAAAATGATGCACTGATTGGTACGCAAGCTGATATCTCAATTGCATCAATTACTAAGCAATTGTTAGAAATCTTACCCTTTAAGTTAACTAATGCGCAAAGTAGAGTTGTACAAGAAATTTTGGTTGATTTAAAAAAAGATACTCCCATGTACCGACTTCTGCAGGGGGATGTTGGGTCTGGAAAAACCGTCGTCGCCGCCATTGCCGCTACTCAGTGTATTGATTCTGGTTTTCAGTGCGTTCTCATGGCCCCTACGGAGATATTGGCTGAGCAGCATTTCAAAAAATTAGTTGGATGGTTATCCCCGCTTTTGGAAAAGCGTGGCCTGTGCGTTGCCTGGTTATCGGGAAGTCAAAAGAAAAAAGAGAGACAAGCAATGCTCGAAGTTACCCAAACTGGGCAAGCTGCACTTGTAGTAGGCACTCACGCAGTGATTCAAGATCAAGTTAAATTTAAATCGTTAGGGCTCGTTTTGATTGATGAGCAACACAGATTTGGTGTTGCACAACGCTTGGCATTAAAGGATAAACTCATAGACCTGGAGCCGCATTTATTGATGATGAGTGCAACGCCTATTCCTAGAACTTTAGCAATGAGTTATTACGCCGATTTGGATGTCTCAACAATAGATGAGTTACCTCCAGGTAGAACTCCTGTCATCACGAAAGTAATAACAGATCAACGACGCGCCCAGGTTATATCTAGAATAGAAGCCCAACTTCAATTGGGTCGCCAAGTCTACTGGGTCTGTCCTCTAATAGAAGAGAGTGAGGCGATTGATTTAACAAACGCAACACAAACCCACCAACTACTTAGGGACTCTTTGCCTGGTGTGGTAGTGGGATTGTTGCACTCCAAAATGCCGATCATTGAGAAAAAAGAAGTGATGAAAGCTTTTACTGAAGGCAAAATGGGAGTTTTAGTTAGCACTACAGTTATTGAAGTTGGAGTAGATGTTCCTAATGCATCTCTTATGGTCATTGAGCACGCAGAACGTTTTGGTCTGAGTCAACTTCATCAACTGAGAGGGCGAGTTGGTCGAGGTGCTGCAGCTTCGGCCTGCGTGTTGATGTACTCAAGCGGGGAGAGTGGCAAACTAAGCCAAACTGCAAGGGATCGGTTGCGAGCAATGGCAGAAACACAGGACGGGTTTGAAATAGCAAGAAGAGATTTAGAAATAAGAGGCCCGGGTGAGTTTTTTGGAGCTAGGCAATCTGGGACTGCGATGCTTAGATTTGCTGATTTAAGCACCGATCAAAAATGGCTAGATTGGGCGCGTAACTTAGCTCCTATCTTATTGGACCAATTTCCAACTCTCGCTCATCAGCATGTCTCAAGATGGCTTGGAAATAAACTCGAATATCTAAAGGCGTGAAATTCATATGACCCTCACAGAACTCAAATACATCGTAGCAGTTGCCAGGGAGAAGCATTTTGGACGGGCGGCTGATGCGTGCTTTGTTTCTCAACCTACTCTCTCGGTTGCGATCAAAAAATTAGAAGATGAATTAGATGTAAAGCTTTTTGAGCGTAGTGCTAATGAAGTTGCTGTAACCGCTTTAGGCGAAGAAATAGTTAGACAAGCTCAAAGCGTGCTGGAGCAAGCAGCCAACATCAAGGAAATTGCAAAAAGAGGGAAAGACCCATTGGCGGGGCCTTTGAAGCTCGGAGTTATATATACCATCGGCCCATATCTTTTGCCACATTTAGTGATTAAAACAATTGCCAAGTATCCCCAGATGCCACTGATATTGCAAGAGAACTTCACTGTTAGGTTATTGGAAATGCTTCGAACGGGTGAGATAGACTGCGCCGTAATGGCAGAGCCTTTTCCTGATGCGGGCTTGGCAACTGCCCCCCTTTATGATGAGCCTTTTATGGCTGCAGTACCAAGCTCACATCCTTTTGCGATCAAGGACCACATAAGTCCCCATGAACTTAAATCAGAAACCATGTTGCTATTGGGGGCCGGGCACTGCTTTAGAGATCACGTGCTAGAGGTGTGCCCAGAGTTTGCGCGGTTCTCAAGCGATGCAGATGGAATAAAACGAAGTTTTGAAGGCTCATCTCTTGAAACAATCAAGCATATGGTTGCCGCCGGAATGGGTGTAACACTAGTCCCTAGACTAAGCGTTTCAAAAGAAGCGTTGGCATTAAATACCAAAAGGAAAAAAGACTCCGAGGAGACATATATTCGCTATATCCCGATTATGGATGAAGCGAACAACCCCCCCGTCAGGCGGGTGGTTCTTGCTTGGAGAAAAAGTTTTACCAGATATGAGGCCATTGCCGCACTTAGAAATTCAATTTATCAGTGTGATCTTCAAGGCGTAACGTTGCTATCCTAAGAGGATAGACACTGTTTGTGCTTATCTATGAAAAGAAAACTAAATCTTTATTTGGCTCTTATCCGCTGGGATCGTCCCGCAGGATGGTTATTGTTACTTTGGCCTTCGCTAAGTGCTTTGTGGATTGCCAAGGGAGGCTATCCAGGCTTGCATTTATTGGTGGTATTTGTTCTGGGGACCATTTTGATGAGGAGTGCTGGGTGCTGCATCAATGATGTAGCTGATAAAGATTTTGATAAACACGTAAAACGCACAGCTAATCGCCCAGTAACTAGCGGTCAAGTAGGAGTGAAGGAAGCAATTTTTTTAGGAGCTGTTCTGGCTTTGTTCGCATTCATCCTCGTTTTGACTACAAATCAAGTGTGTGTGGTTTGGTCTTTTGCCGCAGCTTTAATCGCAATTGCGTATCCTTTTGCAAAACGGTTCGTATCCATCCCGCAAGCTGTTTTGGGTGTCGCGTTTAGCTTTGGAGTACCTATGGCTTTTGCCGCAATTAATGCAGAGCAATTGAGCTGGACTGATTCATTTGGCGCTGTCCCATTGTTTGCCTGGGGACTTCTAGGTAGCAACCTATTTTGGGTCTTGGCTTACGACACAGAATACGCAATGGTCGACAGAGACGATGATTTGCGTATTGGAATTAAAACTTCAGCGATCACTTTGGGTGAATATGACGTTTTCTTTGTGATGCTTTTTTATGTGTTGCATTTATTTTCATGGTGGTATTTGCTAGAAACCAAAATACTTAGCAATTGGTTCAGTTTATCGATTATTGCTGCCGCAGCACAAGCCGTGGTTCATTATTTCTTAATACGCAAAAGGGATAGATCCGGATGCTTTAAGGCTTTTAGATTAAACCACTGGATTGGAGCCAGTTTATTTATGGGTATTGTCATGAGTTATGCATTTTAAGTAACATTATGAAATCGATCTATCAAAAATCAAAAGCCACAGGGAAATCTCCATGTGGCTTTTAGTTATGTGGTGCACAAGTTATGGTGCATCGCAGATAAATTAAGAAATAAATTACTCTGCCTTAGCTTTTTTAGCCTTGTGTTTCTTGTGTTTTTTAGCTTTCTTAGCCTTCTTAGCAGGCGCAGCCTCAGGTGCAGGTTGAACGGTATTTGTAACGCCAGGAGCCACAGGCGATGCGGGAGCAGTAGGAGTAGCGTTTTGAGCAGAACTCAGAAGGGGAGAGCTCAAAGCAATTGCACTGAATAAAGTAATTAAGAGTTTGTTCATGTTAATAAAAGTCCAATGAAATATTTCAATGCTCAAATTGTCTCATAAACTAGCTCCGTTAACCTCAAATATCAAGAATTCATGGTCAGTTTCCAAAAGCTGATCCAAGCTGACGAGCTTTACTATGGGCTGATTTGACTGCATTTTGAAAGCTTAACGCCACGTGATCATTGTTTAATGATGAGAGGGCTGCTTCAGTTGTACCGCCCTTTGAAGTAACTCGCTCTCTTAGAGTGGAGATCGAGTCAGGACTTTGATCTGCAAGATTACTTGCTCCAATGAAGGTTCCAATTGCAAGCCTCCTTGATTGTTCAGGAGTAAGTCCAAGTTCAACCCCTGTTTGTGTGAGCGCTTCTAGGAAATAAAATACATAAGCAGGACCAGAGCCTGATACGGCAGTAACCGCGTTTATTAATTCTTCATCATCTAGCCACAAAAACTCACCCGTCCCTTTAATCACCGATTCAATAAGCGCTTTTTCTTTTGAAGAAACATCGTTGCTTGCATAAAGAGCAGTTTGGCCCATTCCTATTAGAGCCGGTGTGTTCGGCATGGCCCTGGCTACTCGTTCAGTTGTTAACCACTTGCATAAACTTTTCGTGGTTATACCAGCGGCAACGCTCAAGTGAAGCGAACTTTTTAACTTACTCGAGTAAGACTCGCAGACCTCACGCATATGTTGGGGTTTAACCGCCCAAACAATCAATGAAGAAATTAGCCAGTCTAAATTTATATTTGGTTCCTCAACGCAAATTACTCCGTAATCTTGTGAGAGTTTCAATCTTGTTTCCTCATTTGTATCAATAACAAAAATGTCGCCGGGCGGTTTGCTGTTTTTTATGAGTCCTCTAATTAGAGCGGAGGCCATATTGCCGCCACCAATAAATGTTATTGCGTTGCTATTGGCTTGAGTTGTTTTCATAAATATGGAGTTAATAGTTTTCTGAAGGGCTTGCCCCGGTTTCCGCTATGATAAAAAAACGAGATAGCCATACAAAACCCGGTAAATAATTATTTAGTATTATTTTTTGATAAAATTCTGGATGAAGTTGCTTATTCGACACAATGAATTGTTGAATATTCATTTTAAACAATCTTCTTTATCAGTTTTTACGCGCAACCCACTTGTAATGACGCGTAATGTGTGCCATAATAACAGGCTCTGCGCAATTTTTGCGTAGTCGTTCTAACCCAAACAAAGGTACGCTGAGTGGTTCAGCGTATTGATGACGGGACCAAGACTGATCGATGGGACTTGTCTGAGTAAGATGAGTCAAGTTGATGCAAGTTGGGAATAAGAAAAATGATCCAAACTGAATCTCGTTTAGAGGTCGCTGATAACACTGGCGCCAAATCCGTACTCTGCATTAAAGTGCTGGGCGGATCAAAGCGTCGCTATGCAAGTGTCGGCGACATTATCAAAGTAAGCATCAAGGAGGCTGCACCTCGTGGACGCGTCAAAAAAGGCGAAGTCTACAGTGCGGTCGTAGTGCGTACTGCCAAGGGCATTCGTCGTGGAGACGGCTCTTTGATTAAATTCGATGGCAACGCAGCCGTTTTGCTCAATAACAAGTTGGAGCCCATTGGGACCCGCATCTTTGGACCGGTTACGCGCGAGTTGCGTAACGAACGGTTCATGAAGATCGTGTCATTGGCTCCTGAAGTTTTGTAAGGGACCCAGGTCATGAATAAGATCCGCAAAGGCGACGAAGTTATCGTCATTGCTGGCCGAGATAAAGGCAAGCGTGGCACGGTGTCTCTTCGCAAAGACGAAAATCATCTAGTTGTGGATGGTGTTAACTTGGTTAAAAAACATACCAAGCCTAACCCCATGGCTGGAACTACTGGCGGTATTGTTGACAAGACAATGCCAATACATCAGTCAAATGTAGCCATTTACAACCCGGCTACTGGTAAGGCTGATAGGGTCGGAATCAAGCTTTTGGCTGATGGTAAGAAGGTTCGCTTCTTTAAGTCCAGCGGCGACGAAATTAAGGCGGCGTAATCATGGCACGACTACAAGAGC
Organism: uncultured Burkholderiales bacterium; assembly: GCA_903910745.1. GTDB lineage: Bacteria > Pseudomonadota > Gammaproteobacteria > Burkholderiales > Burkholderiaceae_C > Limnohabitans. The sequence goes on along the minus strand of CAIWAO010000134.1, from coordinate 31,259 downwards.
AGTACAAAGAAAAGATAGTTCCTCTTTTGATTGAGAAGTTTGGTTACAAATCTCCAATGCAGGTCCCTCGTCTTACTAAGATCACTTTGAATATGGGTGTTAGTGAGGCTGTTGCCGATAAAAAGGTAATGGAGCATGCTGTCAGTGATTTAACAAAAATCTCGGGTCAAAAGCCGGTTGTAACAAAATCTCGCAAAGCGATTGCTGGATTTAAGATTCGTGAAGGCCAGGCCATCGGCTGTATGGTTACGTTGCGCGGAGTGAGAATGTACGAATTCTTAGACCGTTTTGTTACGGTAGCTTTGCCAAGGGTTAGAGATTTTCGCGGTGTGTCTGGTCGAGCGTTTGATGGAAGAGGAAACTACAACATCGGCGTTAAAGAGCAGATCATTTTCCCTGAGATTGAGTATGACAAGGTTGATGCCTTGCGTGGTCTCAATATCAGCATCACCACAACGGCTGTGTCAGATGATGAGTGCAAGGCACTTTTATCTGCGTTCCGTTTCCCGTTTAAGAACTGAGGTGGTACGTGGCTAAAGTAGCATTAATAGAGCGCGAGCTCAAAAGAGATAAATTGGTTGAAAAGTACGCAAAGAAATATGCGGAACTGAAAGCAATTTCAACCGATGCAAAGCGTAGTGACGAAGAGCGTGCTGAGGCGCGTCTTGGTTTACAAAAATTACCACGCAATGCAAACCCTACACGTCAGCGCAATCGTTGTGCTCTTACGGGTCGCCCACGCGGGACGTACCGTCAGTTTGGACTTGGACGCTCCAAGGTTCGCGAAATGGCATTTGAGGGCACCATTCCTGGTGTCACCAAGGCTAGCTGGTAACAGGCAAGGAGATTACATATGAGCATGAGTGATCCTATTGCCGATTTGTTAACTCGCATTAGAAATGCGCAAATGGTGGCAAAACCAACCGTATCCGTTCCTTCTTCAAAAGTGAAGATCGCAATCGTCCAAGTCTTGAAAGACGAGGGCTATATTGATGGATTTAATGTCAATAGTGAAGATGGTAAGTCTGAGCTTGAGATTTCCTTAAAGTACTATGCAGGTCGTCCGGTTATTGAGCGTATTGAACGCGTTAGCCGTCCTGGACTACGTGTATACAAAGGCAGAGACGCAATCCCTCACGTCAAGAATGGTCTTGGCGTGGCTATTGTCACAACACCTAAGGGTGTGATGACAGACCGTAAAGCACGTGCAAGCGGTGTGGGCGGCGAAGTTTTGTGTTACGTCGCTTAAAGACAGGAGAAACACAATGTCCAGAGTAGCAAAAATGCCAGTCGCCATTCCTCAGGGTGTGGATGTATCAATCAAAGAAGATGTGATCAGCGTGAAGGGTGCCGGCGGTGCCTTATCTATGGCCTCAAACTCTTTGGTGAAAATTAACAACGAAGGCGGAAAGCTTAGCTTTCTTCCTGCAAACGAGAGCCGTGAAGCAAATGCTATGAGTGGCACGATGCGTCAACTTGTTAACAACATGGTGGTCGGCGTCACTAAGGGTTTCGAGAAGAAGCTTAATTTGGTTGGCGTGGGTTACAAAGCTCAAGCTCAGGGAACTAAGCTTAATTTGACGGTTGGTTATTCACATCCTGTCAATATTGAAATGCCAGCAGGTATCAAAGTTGAGACCCCTGCTCCAACTGAGATTTTGATCAAGGGAGCTGATCGTCAGCGAGTTGGTCAAATCGCAGCTGAAATTCGCTCGGTTCGTCCACCTGAGCCCTACAAGGGCAAAGGCATCCGTTATTCGGATGAGACGATCACGATTAAAGAGACTAAGAAGAAATAAGGGGCTGCAACATGTTAAGCAAGAAAGAGCAGCGTCTTCGCAGGGCTCGACAAACCAGAATCAGAATTGCTACACAAGGCGTTGCGCGCCTGACTGTAAACAGAACCAATCTACACATTTATGCCAGCGTAATTTCTGGAGACGGCTCCAAAATTTTGGCAACTGCATCTACCGTAGAGGCAGAGATCAGAAAAACGTTGGGTGGTTCGGGCAAAGGTGGTAATGCGAGTGCGGCTGAGATGGTCGGCAAGCGCATTGCTGAAAAAGCAAAAGCAGTGGGCGTGGAAAAAGTAGCCTTTGACCGCGCTGGATATGCATATCACGGACGTGTGAAGGCCTTGGCTAACGCAGCTCGTGAAGCAGGCTTGCAGTTTTAAGCAGATTGGATAGAAAACATGGCAAAAGTTCAAGCTAAGGTGCAAGACGACAGTCGTGATGACGGCATGCGCGAGAAAATGATTGCGGTTAACCGCGTCACTAAGGTGGTTAAAGGGGGTCGTATTCTGGCCTTTGCAGCACTAACCGTAGTGGGTGATGGTGACGGACGCGTCGGTATGGGCAAGGGCAAATCTAAGGAAGTGCCTGCAGCTGTACAAAAAGCGATGGAAGAGGCCCGTCGTAACATGCACAAGATTTCTCTAAAGAATGGAACAATTTTCCATAACGTGACAGGTCATCATGGTGCTGCTAGCGTAATGATGGCGCCTGCACCAAAGGGTACCGGTATTATTGCTGGTGGTCCAATGCGCGCTGTTTTTGAGGTCATGGGCATTACGGACATTGTGGCTAAAAGCCATGGTTCTTCTAACCCTTACAACATGGTCAGAGCCACTCTTGATGCGTTAATCAATTCAACTACTCCTTCTGAAGTTGCTGCTAAGCGCGGCAAATCGGTTGAAGAATTATTTGTTTGATCAGGAGTAATTAATGACTACAGCACAAACAGTTAAAGTTCAATTGGTTCGTAGCCCAATTGGTACAAAGGAATCCCACCGAGCTACAGTGCGCGGACTTGGACTTCGCAAAATTGGTAGCGTTAGTGAGTTACAAGACTCGCCCGCAGTTCGTGGAATGATCAACAAGATCAGTTATCTGGTCAAAGTGCTTTAAAGGTTTAGCATGGAACTCAATGACATCAAGCCCGCAGATGGTTCACGTCCAGATCGCAGACGTGTAGGCCGCGGCATTGGCTCAGGTCTTGGCAAAACGGCAGGTCGTGGACACAAGGGTCAAAAGTCTCGCTCTGGCGGATACCACAAAGTTGGATTCGAGGGCGGACAAATGCCTTTGCAAAGACGTTTGCCTAAGCGTGGTTTCAAGTCTCACTTGCTCAAATACAACGCTGAAGTTACTCTAACTTCCCTATCACTTCTTGAAGCAACTGACATTGATGTATTAACTTTGAAGCAGGCAGGTTTAGTTGCTGAGATGGCTAAGGTTGTCAAAGTTATCAAAACTGGTGAAATCACACGTGCCGTAAAGCTTAGCGGAATCGGAGCAACTGCAGGTGCTAAAGCAGCTATTGAAGCTGCTGGTGGCTCAGTAGCTTAATTAAGGAACTATAACCCGTGGTAACAAGCGCATCAGCAAAAGGTGATAAGTACGGTGACTTGCGTCGTCGTCTTGTTTTCTTGTTGTTGGCATTGGTGGTTTACCGTTTAGGTGCTCATATACCAGTGCCGGGAATCGATCCTGCGCAGTTGCAACAATTGTTTAATGGTCGTCAAGGTGGCATATTAAGTTTATTCAACATGTTCTCTGGTGGAGCGTTGTCTAGATTTACTGTGTTTGCTCTAGGAATAATGCCCTATATTTCTGCATCAATCATTATGCAGTTGTTGGGGTATGTAGTACCGACTTTTGAGCAGTTGAAAAAAGAGGGTGAGTCAGGTCGTAGGAAAATTACTCAGTACACAAGGTACGGTACTTTAGGTTTGGCGTTATTTCAATCAATGGGCATCGCACTTGCATTGGAATCTTCCGCTGGATTGGTATTGTCTCCTGGTATTGGGTTCCGTATAACTGCAATGGTTAGCTTGACTTCTGGGACAATGTTTCTGATGTGGTTGGGCGAGCAAATTACTGAGCGTGGACTTGGAAATGGGATTTCAATTTTGATTTTCTCAGGAATCGCTGCTGGTTTGCCCAACTCAATTGGCGGCTTGCTCGAACTGGTTAGAACAGGCGCGATGAGTATTATTGTTGCTTTATTTGTTGTTTTGGTTGTAGGTGCTGTCACTTACTTTGTGGTGTTTGTTGAGCGTGGTCAGAGAAAGATCTTAGTTAACTATGCACGGCGTCAGGTCGGAAACAAAGTTTACGGTGGGCAGTCTTCTCACTTGCCTTTGAAGTTGAATATGTCTGGTGTGATTCCCCCCATCTTCGCCTCATCGATCATTTTGCTTCCTACAACAGTTGTTAGTTGGGTGAGTACGGGTGAGAAGATGCGTTGGTTAAAGGATATTGCATCGGCATTGTCGCCAGGGCAACCGATTTACGTCATGTTATATGCCGCAGCGATCGTCTTTTTCTGCTTTTTCTACACTGCACTTGTGTTCAACAGTAGAGAAACTGCGGATAACTTGAAGAAATCTGGTGCATTTATTCCCGGTATACGACCTGGAGATCAGACTGCAAAGTATATAGACAAGATCTTAATTAGATTAACTTTGGCAGGCGCTGCTTACATCACTTTTGTTTGTCTGTTGCCGGAGTTCTTGATTTTGAAGTACAACGTACCATTTTATTTTGGGGGAACATCTCTCATGATTATTGTGGTGGTTACGATGGACTTTATGGCGCAAGTACAGAATTACTTGATGAGCCAACAGTATGAGTCGCTACTGAAGAAAGCGAATTTTAAGTCTGCATTAGGTGCTTAAAAGGAATGGCAAAGGACGATGTCATTCAGATGGCGGGCGAGATAGTTGAGAATCTGCCAAATGCAACTTTTAGGGTAAAGTTGGAAAATGGACATGTGGTCTTAGGCCACATATCTGGCAAGATGAGGATGCATTACATTCGAATTTTGCCAGGAGATAAGGTTACGGTTGAGATGACGCCTTACGATTTGACCCGAGCACGGATTGTGTTTAGGGCGAAGTAAGTAAGATTGAGCAAGTTACTAGCAGACTCTGAAATTAATTTTTCGGAGTTGTATGAAATGAGTTTTTAGGAGAAAGATATGAGAGTTTCGGCTTCGGTCAAAAAGTTGTGCCGCAACTGCAAAGTAATTCGTCGCAAAGGTGTCGTGAGAATCATTTGTACTGATCCACGTCACAAACAGCGTCAAGGCTAACTCTGAATAGGACAATAGAGGAATAACATGGCACGTATAGCTGGTATTAACATTCCCCCGCACAAGCACGCTGAAATCGGCTTGACTGCGATTTATGGCATTGGCCGTACACGCGCTCGCAAGATTTGTGAGATGTGCGGTATTGCTTATTCTAAAAAAATCAAAGACTTAACAGACTCTGATTTGGAAAAGATTCGCGATCAAATCGGTGTACTCACCATTGAGGGTGACCTCCGTCGTGAAATCACAATGAACATCAAACGTTTGATGGACATCGGATGCTACAGAGGCTTTCGCCACCGCAGAGGTTTACCAATGCGTGGACAACGCACCCGTACTAACGCACGCACGCGCAAAGGCCCTCGTAAGGCAGCAGCGGCACTGAAGAAATAATTGAGGCATAACTATGGCTAAAGCACCCGCCAATTCCGCAGCACAACGTGTCCGTAAGAAAGTTCGTAAGAACGTAGCTGACGGTATCGCACACGTACACGCGTCGTTTAACAACACCATCATTACCATCACTGATCGTCAAGGCAATTCTTTGTCTTGGGCGTCTTCAGGTGGTCAAGGTTTTAAAGGTTCACGTAAGTCCACTCCCTTTGCAGCTCAAGTTGCTTCCGAAGTTGCTGGACGAGCTGCAATGGATCAAGGAATCAAGAATTTAGATGTCGAGATCAAGGGTCCTGGTCCTGGTCGAGAGTCTTCTGTAAGAGCACTAGCTGCACTGGGTATACGTATCACTTCAATCGCAGACGTTACTCCAGTTCCTCATAATGGCTGTCGCCCACAAAAGCGCAGACGCATTTAATTTTGTCAAAGCCCACCGCTAATGGTATAAAACCGTTAGCTCCTCAAGCTTTATGTTTGAGAAGATGATTAAAAGGAAGTTCAAGTGGCACGTTACTTAGGCCCAAAAGCCAAACTCTCACGCCGTGAAGGCACTGATTTGTTTCTTAAGAGCGCAAGACGCTCAATAAGTGACAAAGCAAAATTTGACAGTAAACCTGGCCAGCATGGTCGTACATCAGGTCAAAGAACATCTGATTTCGGTTTACAGTTGCGTGAAAAACAAAAAGTAAAACGTATGTATGGTGTCTTAGAGCGCCAATTCAGACGTTACTTTGCAATGGCTGACCGCCAAAAGGGAAATACAGGATCAAACCTATTATTTTTGCTTGAGTCTCGTCTAGATAACGTGGTTTATAGAATGGGATTTGGCTCAACTCGCGCGGAAGCTCGTCAGTTGGTGTCACACAAAGCCATTACCGTTAACGGCCAACAAGTAAACATCCCTTCTTACCTTGTTAAGACTGGAGACGTTGTTGCTGTACGTGAAAAATCTAAAAAGCAAGGGCGTGTTTTAGAAGCTCTGCAGTTGGCTACTCAAATTGGTATGCCAGCATGGGTAGAGGTTAATGTAGACAAGTCCGAAGGTTTATTTAAGAAAGTGCCTGATCGCGATGAGTTCGCAGCAGACATCAATGAGTCATTGATTGTCGAGCTTTACTCACGTTGATTTAGCGTAGTCTTAGCCTTTAAAGCTCCCACTGTAGAAATATTGTGGGGTCCAAAATTCAGCCTTACCGGTGTAACGAACCGGGGGTATTGAGAGGAAACAAAGAATGCAAACAAACTTGTTGAAACCAAAAACTATAAATGTTGAGCAACTCGGACACAATAAAGCCCTGGTTACCTTAGAGCCATTTGAGCGTGGTTATGGTCACACTTTGGGCAATGCAATACGTCGTGTTTTGCTATCCTCAATGGTTGGATATGCAGTTACAGAAGTAACTATCGCGGGCGTGCTACATGAGTACTCATCTATTGACGGTGTGCAAGAGGATGTTGTAAATATTTTATTAAATCTCAAAGGTGTGGTTTTTAAATTGCACAATAGGGATGAAGTAACACTGAGTCTTCGCAAAGAAGGCGAAGGACCTGTTGTTGCATCAGATATTCAGACCCCCCACGATGTTGAAATTGTCAATCCAGAGCACGTGATTGCTAATTTGTCACACGGCGGAAAAATCGATATTCAACTCAAAGTTGAGCAAGGTCGCGGATATGTTCCAGGCACAGTTCGCCGCTATGGGGATGAGCCAAACAAATCAATTGGACGCATCGTATTAGATGCTTCTTTCTCTCCCGTCAAGCGTGTAAGCTACAGCGTAGAAAACGCTCGTGTGGAGCAAAGAACCGATTTGGATCGCTTGGTTATTGAAATCGAAACAAACGGAGCAATCACTGCAGAAGATGCTGTACGTGCTTCCGCGAAGATTTTGGTTGAACAACTTGCAGTATTTGCGCAACTCGAAGGTAGTGAGCTTGCTGCGTTTGATTCACCTTCTCCACGAAACGCTCAACAATTTGATCCAATTTTATTACGTCCAGTAGACGAGTTAGAGTTGACTGTAAGATCAGCGAATTGCCTCAAAGCAGAAAACATTTTCTACATTGGTGATTTGATTCAACGCACAGAGAATGAACTTCTTAAAACCCCTAATTTGGGTAGAAAATCTTTGAATGAGATCAAGGAAGTCCTTGCCTCCAGAGGCCTGACCCTTGGTATGAAATTAGAGAATTGGCCACCTGCTGGCTTGGATAAGCGTTAATCTGCTTAACCCAATAAACGCGAAGAGCACTGAGGCGTTAATAAATAAATCAGTCCACCGCTCGTACCTAAAACGGCGAGCGGAAATTAAAAAAAGGAAATCATCATGCGTCACGGACACGGACTAAGAAAACTCAATAGAACTAGCGAACACAGACTTGCGATGCTTCGCAATATGATGAACTCACTTATTGAGCACGAAGCCATCAAAACAACTGTTCCAAAAGCGAAAGAACTTCGCAGGGTTGTGGAGCCAATGATCACATTGGCTAAAGAGCCTACACTTGCTAATAAGCGTTTAGCTTTTAACCGTCTACGCAACCGTGATAATGTTGTTAAGCTTTTTGCAGAGCTCGGACCGCGTTATCAAACACGCCCAGGTGGATACACAAGAATTTTGAAAATGGGTTTCCGTGTCGGTGACAATGCCCCCATGGCTTTGGTTGAATTGGTCGATCGTCCCGATATAACGACAGAAGCATTAGATACTGAAGCAGAAAATTGAAATAACAGTTAGAATACTAGATCTGACGCGCGATGGAGCAGCCTGGTAGCTCGTTGGGCTCATAACCCAAAGGTCGCAAGTTCAAATCTTGCTCGCGCAACCAACACATACGCCCACTTAGATTAAGTGGGCGTCTTTGTTTTAGGCTGTCAAATTAATATGGACGATAGGGATTTAATTCGCGAGCTAGAAGGCACAGCACAGCGTATAGTGTTCACTTCCCTGGGCTCTAAACAGATCTGGCACGTATGGAATACTGGGGCTAATCAAAAACTAGTACTGCTACATGGGGGCAGTGGAAGTTGGACCCATTGGGTAAGAAACATTAGAGATCTCAGCAAAAAATTTGAAGTATGGGCCTTGGATATACCTGGATTTGGAGACTCAGATTTACCACCACAAGCAATAGATGTGGATGATTTAGCGCCTTATGTGGCAGAGGGTTTAAAACAGCTGGGAGGGGGCTTAAAACTTAGTGTAATGGGGTTTTCATTTGGAGGTTTATTAGCTGGATTTGTCGCAGCTCAAGCTCCTAGCTTAATAAGTAGACTAATATTGGTAGGTGTACCTGCACTGGGGCTAACAGGTACACCACTTAGTCTAAGAGGGCTTAGACCAGAGATGACAGAGTTGGAGGTTATGGGTGTTTACCGTCACAACTTAGAAGTGATGATGCTTGCAGATCCAAATAGCATAAACGCGGGGACTCTGGAGTTACAAAAGCAAAATGTTGAAAGAGACAGACTCAAAAGGCGTCGTATCGCAAGAGGGGACGCTTTGCTAAAACTGCAAAGAAATTGGACATGCCCAGTGCACGCAATCTGGGGAGAATTGGACGCTTTGTATGTGGGGCGTTTGACACAGGCAAAGGCAAGTTTAGAAAATTGTCAATTGGAGAGTTTCGATGTAATTCCAAGTGCAGGGCACTGGGTACAGTACGAGGCACCAACAGAATTCAACCACTGTGTAGAAAACATTTTTAAAAATATTAACCTGGAGCGCTCGTAATGCTTTACAAATTTAAATCCAAAGCCACTGCTGACTTGATTATGCTAGAAGATGGAGCTGAAACCGTTTTAGCACTCATTGGCAAAAAAGGGCAATCCAAGGGAATTATTGAAGTAGAGGAAATCGAGGCGGCCATCAAAGCACTTGAAGCAGCAATGCAAAACAACATGGATGGGCCTACTAAAGCAGAACAAAGTTCTGCTGAGCATGCTACAGATAAAGAGTTGGATCCAGTCACACTTCACCAACGTGTGATCCCCTTTATTAAGATGCTTCAAGAATGTCAGAAATCAAATCATGTTATTGTTTGGGGAGTTTAGGTTTTGCATGCATATGAGGAACTTACACCAAACATAATCACAGATGCACTAGAAGCTTTAGGCTTTGCTGTTGACGGGAGACTGTCAGCATTAAGCTCATATGAGAACAGAGTTTACCTAGCTATGCTCGACTCTGGAGAGGGAGTAGTTGCGAAGTTTTATCGACCCAATCGCTGGAGTCGTGAACAAATTCTAGAGGAACACTCTTTTGCATTTGCACTCACGGATGCGGAAGTGCCATTAGTGGCACCTTTCATCATGAACGGGGAATCACTCTTTAGTACAAAAGAGATTGGTTTAGATGTAAATAGCGATTTTTTATTCAGTGTATCCCCCAAACGTGGGGGACGATCACCGAATTTGGATGATCCTGAAATACTAGAGTGGTTAGGGCGTTATATGGCCAGAATACATAACGTCGGTCAAAAGGAAGATTTCAAGTACAGAGAAACACTAAATGTGCACACACTGGGAACAGATTCCATACACTCTTTGATCTCCCTAGATGCAATACCAGATCAATATAAAGATGTGTGGTGCGCGAGGTGCGAGGAGGCTTTAAAAATAGTTGAACTTGCATTTCAAAACAAGCACGATTACTTGCGAATACATGGGGATTGTCATAGTGGCAATATATTGTGGACGCCCATAGAATTAACATTCGGTGGACCTCATTTTGTGGACTTAGATGACGCGCGTATGGGGCCTGCAGTGCAAGATCTTTGGATGCTTCAAAGTGGCGATAGGGCTGAGAGAAATCTACAACTCTGCTATTTGCTTGATGGGTACACTAGTCTTAGACCTTTTACGTCCAAAGAACTCGAGCTCATTGAGCCCCTGAGAACACTTAGGATGATTCATTACAGTGCATGGCTAGCGCGGAGATCCGATGACCCTTCATTTGTTATTAATTTTCCTTGGTTTTGGAGTGCAGACTATTGGCAGACTCAAATAGACACTTTGAACGAGCAAATAGAGGCAATGCAAGAACCCCCACTCGTCTATTAAAATAGAAATCACAGGAGCGTAACCAAATGTTTCATTTGATCCTTAAACATCAATTCAGTGATTTAAAAAGCTTTTGGCTCCTGCTGTTTTGTGTCTGCACTAGCGTGATCGCGCAGCAAAACAATACGTTAAATAATTATCCAAATAAGCCAATCACCCTGATCGTACCTTTCCCCCCTGGTGGAGTTGCCGATATAGTAGCCCGTCCCGTTGCCGAAGCCCTTGGGCGAGAGTTAGGTCAACCCGTGTTGGTTGAGAACAGAGCAGGCGCTGGTGGGGGTATTGGGATGGGATTGGCCGCAAAAGCAAAGCCGGATGGGTACACCCTCTTGTTAGCACTATCCTCTCTCACCGTGATACCAGAGGCAGACGCAGTAATTGGACGAGCTCCTATGTTTGCGTTAAATGATTTACGACCTATTGCCCGCTTCACTGCTGACCCAACAGTGCTAGTAGTTCGCGCGGACGCGCCGTGGAAAAATTTAAAAGAGTTGCTAGAGGACGCAAAGAAAAGACCCAAAGCAATCAACTATGGATCCTCAGGTAATTACGGAACTATGCATATACCAATGGTCATGCTAGAGCAAGGTTCAGGGGCGTCAATGACACATGTACCGTTCACAGGAGCTGGCCCCGCTTTAGTAGCTCTGCTCAGCGGGCAAATTGATGCAGTTGCATCCGGTCCAGCTACAGTTTTACAAAACATACGGGCTGGTAAGTTAAGAGCTCTTGTGCAATGGGGCCCTCAAAGACTTGAGCTTCTGCCCGATGTTCCCTATCTTAAAGAGGAAGGTATAAACGTTCAGTATGCACAATGGGCAGGTTTGTTTAGCCCAAGCGGTACTCCGGAGCCAATCGTTCAAAAAATCAGGAGTGCTGCAAAAGTGGTTGCCAATGAAACACGGGTTAAGGAAAATATTTACAGTGCAGGAAGCCCTATTCAGTACCTTGACATGCCTGAGTTCGAACGCTACGTGCAACAAGACGCTAAGAAAATGTCTGAACTCGTAAAGCGTATAGGTAAACTTGAATGAAAAAAAAGGCCTAAGCAAATAAGAACTTGCCTAGGCTTTGGGGGGAGATCCTCAGTTCAGTAATTAAACCAGCATTGCATTTACGCGTCTAACGTAGGCTGCGGGGTCCTCAGGCAAGCCACCTTCAGCTAATAATGCTTGATCAAAGAGAATATGTGCCAAATCATGGAAGTGAACACCAGCGTCGCCTGCGCTGAGTTTTTGGACTAATCGGTGCTCAGGATTAACCTCCAAAATGGGCTTGACCTCAGGAGCGGCTTGACCGGCTTGTTTTAACATACGAGACATTTGAAGCGACATGCCTTGATCTTTCACGACCAAACAAGCCGGTGAGTCCACGAGCCTTGAAGTCACTCGAACCTCTTCAACCTTGTCTTTAAGTGCTTCTTTTAATTTAGCCAAAACAGGTTTAAAAGTCTCAGCTGCAGCTTCAGTCGCTTTTTTCTCCTCCTCGTTTTGCAGCTTGCCTAAATCCACCGCACCTTTTGCAACACTTTGCAGTGGAGTGGAATCAAACTCATTTAAAAATCCTAATGCCCACTCATCTACTCTATCGGTCATGAGTAGGACCTCAATGCCTTTTTTGCGGAATACTTCAAGTTGTGGACTGTTCTTGGCAGCGGCCATACTGTCCGCAGTGATGTAATAAATCGCTTCCTGTTCAGGCTTCATACGCGCTTTGTAATCGGCAAATGAGACTGACACAGTATCAGTTGTTGAGCTTGCAAATCTTAACAAATTAGCGATCTTATCTTTGTTGGCAAAATCCTCACCCAAGCCTTCTTTGAGAACTGCACCGAACTCGGCGTAAAAATTGGTGTACTTACCAACACCTTCTTTATCTTCATCGCTTGCGCCCTCAACCGCGACATCATGTTTGGCAAGGTCCTCAAGCATGGAGAGGACGCGTCTGGTATTACCTTCTCTAATGGCTTTGACGTCTTTGCTCTCTTGGAGCAACTCACGGCTGACGTTAAGGGGCAGATCTGCTGAGTCCACGATACCTTTGATAAACCTCAAATAAGAGGGCATAAGCGAGTCAGCATCATCCATAATAAACACACGCTTGACGTATAACTTGATACCCGCTTTCTTGTCTCTGTTCCACAAATCAAATGGAGCTTTTGCAGGGATATAAAGAAGTTGTGTGTACTCTGTCGATCCTTCAACCTTGTTGTGGCTCCAGTTAAGAGGTGCCTCAAAGTCATGGCTGATGGCTTTATAAAAATCTGAATACTCCTCGCTGGTAATGTCTTTTTTAGCTCTAGACCAAAGCGCATTGGCCTTGTTAACGGTTTCCCATTCATCCGTTACAACCATTTCACCTGGTTGATCATCTTTGCCCTCTTTCCATTCCTCTTTGAGCATGAGAATGGGTAAAGAGATGTGATCTGAGTATTTAGAAACAACGGATTTGATTTTCCAGTTGCTCAAATACTCATCTGCATCATCACGCAAATGCAAAATCACCTTTGTGCCGCGCTCAGGTTTTGTGATTTTTTCTACTTCGAACTCGCCCGTGCCAGCACTCGTCCAGCGAACCCCTTCCTCGGCCTTTAATCCAGCGCGTCTGGTCTCAACTGAGATGGTCTCTGCAACAATGTAGCCCGAGTAAAAGCCAACACCAAACTGACCAATCAGTGAGCCGTTATCTTTAGCAAGGTTTTGCTGATCTGTATTTAGTTTGTTGACAAAATCTTTTGTACCACTCTTTGCAATAGTTCCTAAATGATCTATCGCCTCTTGTTCACTCATACCAATACCGCTATCTGCGATCGTGATGGTTTTTGCTTTCTTGTCAAAAGATATGCGAATGTCTAAATTAGGTTGATCTTCAAATAATGCGGCATTATTTAAAGCTTCATATCTGAGTTTGTCACAAGCGTCTGAGGCGTTGGAGACGAGTTCACGTAAGAAAATCTCTTTGTTAGAGTACAAAGAATGGGTAACCAAATGCAACAACTGTGCTACTTCGGCTTGAAAGGCATGGGTTTGTTTGCTCATTTTAGGAATTGACGGTTAAAAACAATAATCCTCAATAAATGGGGACTACAGAATGATTTTTCAACCCCCAAATACGATGAAAAATAAGTAATAAAAGCTTAAAAAACTGTTCAATTTCAAAAAACCGTGATTAAAACCGCTCAGATGGACTTAAATATCGCCATTCCCCTTGAGGTAACCGGCCAAGCACTATATTTCCAATTCTGATGCGTTTAAGACCGACCACGTGAAGTCCAACTTGCTCACACATTCTTCGGATTTGTCTTTTCTTGCCCTCAGTGAGTACAAACCTAAGCTGTTCTGGGTTTTGCCATTCCACTGTAGCCGGCAATAAAGCCTGACCATCCAAGGAAAGGCCATGTCTGAGAAGGCCTAGTTTGTCGTTTGGGAAATGTGCGGACACGTTGTCTGTGATGCCTTGGAACTCGACACGGACCAAATATTCTTTTTCCATGGAGTGATCCTCTCCGATCAATTGCCTGGCAATGCGCCCGTCTTGAGTCAGCACAAGTAAACCAACGGAGTCTATGTCTAGACGCCCAGCAGGGGCTAAACTTCTTAGCTGAGTAGGAGAAAATCTTAGGGTGCTTAAATCCCCTTGCCAGTGGCTCTCCTGAGTGATGAGCTTAATGGCAGGCGTATGTCCGTCCTCAGCCTGGCCACTCACATAACCAACTGGCTTGTGAAGGATCACGGTCACTTGTTGACCCTGTTGGTGAAGGGCGCCTCGATCAACTTCAATTTTGTCCGACTCAGAGACCTGCAATCCAAGTTCTGCAACATAACCGTTAACCCGCACCCAGCCCTTTGCAATCCATTCATCCGCCTCCCTTCTGGAGCATAGGCCTAGGGCCGCCATGCGTTTGTTTAAGCGAGATGTAAGGGGTGTAGAGGGGATTTGTGGGGCAGACATAAAACTCAAAACGTAGACATAATTAACCTAACAATGGAATTATCCACTCTAAACCACTCAGTTAGTTGATTGCGTAAGAAAAGAGTCTAGGTCGGAATTTGCTAATTAAAATAGCGACAATTTAATTCATTCAATTCAAAGCACTATTACCAAGGAGTATCCTCAGTGTCTATACAAATATTTATTACCCAACCTAATGGAGCAGAAGAGGAACTTAGTTGCGAGGATGGAGCGACTTTGCTTGAGGCCGTTCAAATAGGTGGACTTGACGGCTTAGTCGCGGAGTGCGGGGGCAACTGTGCCTGCGGTACCTGTCATTGTTACATTGAGTTCGTTGCAGAAGGCGCTTTAGAGGAACCCTCATCTGAGGAGGACCAGATGCTGGATTTTGTAGTCACACCTAGGGAAGATAATTCCCGTCTAGCTTGTCAAATTAAAATTACACAAGCTCTAGACGGGATGAGAGTCAGAATGCCTGATCGTCAGTTTTAAACCCTAGGTTTTCACTTGTTATAGTCATAAACACCGCGTTTTGTTTTACGGCCCAGTCTGCCTGCGGCGACCATTTCTTTCAAAAGCGGACAAGGGCGATATTTACTGTCCCCGTATTCATTAAGGTAGACCTGCATAACTGCAAGGCAAACATCTAGCCCGATCAAATCTGCTAGTGCTAATGGCCCTATGGGATGATTGCATCCGAGTTTCATCCCTTGATCAATATCCTCTGGCGTTGCTAAACCCTCAGCTAAAACGTAAAAGGCTTCGTTGATCATAGGCACCAAGATTCGGTTGACCACGAAACCCGGTGCGTTCTTTACGGTGATGGGAGATTTTCCTAGACGTTTAGCAAGGTCTTCAACCTTGGAGTGTGTATCCGAACTTGTTTCTAATCCATTGATGATTTCTACCAGTGCCATCATGGGCACTGGATTAAAGAAGTGCATACCCACAAACTTGTCTGCTCTTGTCGTATTGGCAGCAAGTTGGGTAATAGAAATTGATGAAGTATTTGAAGCAATGATCACCTCAGGGGGGAGCGTTGCGTCAAGTTGCTTTAATATCTTGACCTTCAAATCATAATTCTCAGTAGCCGCCTCAATCACCAACTGCGATTTGACAAGAGAAGCGTAGTCAGTTGATGTTTTGATTTTTGAGAGCGCAGCGGCCTTTTGCTCCGTAGTTAACAGCTCTTTTTTAATGAGCCTGTCTAAACTTGAGGACAATGTAGCGACTCCCTTATCTAAAGCCTCCTGCTTCACATCCACCATGACGACATCAATTGCGCAGACAGCACATGCTTGCGCAATGCCGTTACCCATTGTGCCCGCACCAATTATTCCAACAGTTTGAATGCTCATTTTTTAAAGCCTTTAGTTAGTGAATTTGAGTCCATACGCATAGTTTACAGAAAAAACACGAAATAAAGATAAGTTAAGATCTAGGCAAAGCAACACTTTAAAGTCAAGTCAAATAATTGATGAGAAATACCTACAATAAATCTTATGGTTCTCAAAGTGGTCGAGGGAAAATTACAAGCCCTAGGGTACAGAATTTATTGAAAAGTGCAGTTGATTTACATCAAAGAGGCGCATTAGCGCAGGCACTGGAAATTTACAACTCCGTTCTTGTATCTGAGCCTAAAAATTTTGAAGCGCTTCACCTGTCAGGTCTTATTGCTTATCAGACCAAAAATTATTCACTTGGTGTTCAGTTAATGCGTCAAGCTTTAGGAGTCAACTCCAAAAGTGTTGCTTGCTTAGTTAATCTTGGCTTAGCAGAGCACGCAACCGCAGATTATGAGGGTGCAATTGGCCGTTACAACTCTGCATTAAAGCTTCAATCCCAATTCGCTGCAGCTTACTACAACAGGGGGAATGTCTTCAAAGATCTGGGATTGTGGGATCGATCAGTTTGTGACTATCAAAACGCAATTGAAATAAAGCCAGATTACTGGGAGGCGCTACTCAACCTTGCCGTTGTGCTTGAGATCAATAAGTACTGGATACCGTCGCTTCAAGCACTTAATAGAGTGTTGCAAATTAACCCTCATTGCCTAAAAGCGTACAACAACCGAGGAAATATACATAAAGGACTCGAACGATGGAGAGACGCATTAGCTGACTATGAAACCTGCATTAAGTTAGATCAAAGTTACGTGGATGCCTATATCAATAAAGCAAATTTACTTAAGGATTTGGCTTATTTTGAGCAAGCAAATGAAGTTTACAAAATAGCTCTTACTCTAGAGCCCCAAAACCCTAGAGCACTTTGGAATCAGTCTTTACAAAGTCTATTAAGGGGAGATTTCAGTAGGGGGTGGAAAAATTATGAATCCCGGTGGTCGCCAGATATCGCCAGTAAACTCAATCCCTATTTATCAAAATTACCGGATATTACAAATATTGAACAGTGGCGGGGCGCGCAAGGCTTAAGCGAGAAACGATTGCTGATATACGCTGAACAAGGATTGGGGGACAGTATTCAATTCGCCAGGTTTGCGCCTGATTTAGCGCGTATTTGCGCTTTTGTTTACGTCGCTGTCCAGCCTTCACTTGTAAAGTTATTCAAAAACTCAAAATTATTCATAGATCTTTCGCAGTCGGTAAAAGTTTTAAGTCTTGCCGATAGTCTTCCGGACTGCGATTTTGCATGTCCCTTGATGAGTTTAGGTCTCGCATTGTCTCTTAATAACCCCGATTTGTTTAGACCCGCTCCTTATCTCACTTTTGAAATGGGTGAGAGTGTCCGAGCTTTGGAATCATTTCACAATAGTCAACTCCCCCGTGTGGGACTAGCTTGGCGTGGAAGTCAGTTTCATGCTAATGATAAATACAGAAGTATTGCGCTTGAGATATTTAAGTCTTGTTTAGCCCCAGTGGCAGAGTTTGTCAGTCTTCAAAAAGACATAACAAATGAGGAGCGCAAACTTCTAAGTCAAGAAAAAAATGTCAGGGACGCAAGCCCCTTGATTGAAGATTTTTTAGATACTGCCGCACTTTGTACAGCATTAGATTTGGTCATCTGTGTAGATACTAGTGTGGCTCATCTCGCAGCAGCCATGGGCAAAGAGGTTTGGTTATTGATCCCCCTCAGTCCTGACTGGCGATGGATGATAGGACGTGATGATTCACCTTGGTACACAAGCCTTAGACTTTATCGTCAAAGTGAGTTTGGAGATTGGAGCTCGGTATTGAGAAGAGTACACCGGGACTTGATTTCTAAATTCAGCTAAAAACTCAAATTCTATTTAAAAGAGTGTAGTCCAATTGCGTTACCCTCCGTGTCTCCAATAATAGCTATAAATCCATCATCTCCAATCCTCCATTTGGATTTGAAGACTTGCCCTCCGTGTAAAAGGGCTAAATTCGACTGTTGCTCACAATCCTCGCAATCAAAGTAAACAATTGTTCCCTCAGAAGAGGGTTTTCTCATGGGATGGTACATCAAAGCCCCCATAGATCCCAAGCCAGGCATGCCCCCCGGGAATCGGTAAGCTTGAAAGCTTCCATCGGTGGGTTCCTCAGTTAAGGTTAAGTGAAACACTTTTTCATAAAAAGACTTTGCTCTTTGTAGATCTTGTGTGTAAATATCAAACCAAACAACTGGATTTTTAAAATAACTCATAATTTAGTAAGTAGGCTGTGTATGAAAAAATTTTAATTAAATTAAAATTCAATCACAACCTAATTTTTGGCAGGTAAAACCCTAAATTCTCCATAATCAAGAGTCGAAAATATAGGTTTGGTTGATGTTGAGCTAAGTAATTAAAGGCACTAGCAATTGAATCAGTGTTTTTTGGTGGAATTCCCTTTTTTGATTAAACTGAGTATAAATAAATTAATATTAATTTATGATGATAAAAGAAAGAATGACCGCTCATTTAGAGGGCGATTTTGTGGTTTTCCTGATTGGAATGCGGATCAATAATTTTTGGAAGATTCACAAGTGGCTTCCAGTCGTTGCTGCAATGGGCAAGATGCTGAAAGAGCTCTACACAAATCCAAACTTAGGGCTCATTCACCATGAAGGTGGAGGGCTTGCCCGGACCCTTATCATCGTTCAGTATTGGCGATCTATGGATCAGTTGCTAGATTATGCCAAGAACAAGGATTCAGAACATTTGCCGGCCTGGAGAAACTTTAACAAAAGAGTATCAGAAAGTGGCGCAGTTGGAATTTGGCATGAAACTTATTCCATAAGCCCAGGTAAATATGAAAACATTTACTCTAATATGCCCCCTTTCGGTTTGGGAAAGGCAGGTTTTCTGCAAGAAGTTAGAGGTAAACGTGAAACTGCAATAGGTCGTTTAGATAATTAATGGACGAGGAGATTTAATTGAGAAAAGACAATATCCATTTGCTGGCGATACTTTTTTTTACGCTCTTGATATTTTTTAATCTACAAGCTCATGCCTTATCCGTAAAGGAGCAAATGGCGACTGATCCAGCCGTAAAAACTGCAATAGAGGAATTAGTGCTTGCCAATCATATTTTGTATGATCAAGGGGTTGTCGATGGATATGGCCATATCAGTGTTAGAAACCCATCCAATCTAAAGACATTTTTTTTGTCTCGTAGTGTTGCCCCGTCAATGGTTAAAGTAGAGGACATTATTGAGTTTGATTTTGACGGTAAAGCCCTTAACAATGACGCTCGCACTCCCTACGGTGAGAGGTTTATCCATAGCGGAATTTACAAGCTCAGAGCGGATGTGAAATCTGTTGTCCATGGGCACGCTGGTGCAGTATTACCGTTTGGTTTAACGGATACACGCCTTCGACCCGTTTACCACATGAGCTCATTTTTGGGAGCGGGAGCTCCTATATTTGAGATCAGAAAATACGCTAAACCAGATCCAGATACAGACATGTTTGTTAGTAATGTTGATTTAGGCGAGGGGCTTGCGAGCGCACTTGGTAAAGATGATTTTGTGATCTTGAGGGGTCATGGCTACGCAACAACTGCTGATTCCGTTCGCAAGGTCGTGTTTAGATCAGTCTATGCTGTTCAAAATGCACTCATTCAATCTGAAGCCATGAAAATGGGTAATCCTATTTATTTAACTCCTGAGGAGTCTAGGAAAGCCAAAGAAACGATCGAAAAAACCATCAATCGTCCGTGGGATTTATGGGTAGAACGGTTGAAATAAATAAGCTATCTTGTGAAGGCGCTAACCCGGGACCCACTTCAAATTTAATATTAGTAATAAAAAAACGAAATAAACTAAAGTTTGAAATTAAAGCTTGAAACTAAAGCTTAGTTTAAGGTTTTAACCATCCCACATTTAAATGAAATCTTCTGACCAATTTGCCTCCTCCTACATCATTACACGCAAAATGGTTTTTTTGTTTGCTTGTGCATGTGGCTTAATCGTTGGCAACCTCTACTACGCCCAACCCCTGATCTCCTTAATAGCTCCAGATATTGGGTTGAGTGACTCTTGGGCTAGCTTTATTGTGACGTTGACTCAAATAGGTTACTGCTTTGGGCTTATCTTACTCGTCCCTTTAGGGGACTTACTGGAGAACAGGGGGCTCGTTGTAATTACCCTTTGCGGGGCCGTATTGGCTCTATTCTTAGCTGTAATTTCTCCAAATGCGAATTGGTTTCTTTTCGCTTCGCTTTTAATTGGATTTTCTTCGGTCTCTGTGCAAATGCTCATACCTTACGCCGCACACTTCGCCCCAGAGGCCATCAGGGGAAGAATCGTAGGGAATGTCACAAGTGGCTTATTACTGGGCATAATGCTTTCAAGACCTGCTTCAAGTTTAATAGCGCATTCGTTTGGGTGGCGCGCTGTATTTGCTATCTCTTGTATTGTTTTAACCTGTCTTGCTTTGATACTTAGGTTTAATTTACCTATACGCAGACCCCAGGTGCGGCAACATTATTTTTCTTTGATCATATCTTTGTGGTCAGTCTTGGTTGAGACACCCGTTCTTCGACGCCGTGCAATCTATCACGCTGGACTGTTTGCTGCGTTCACGCTTTTTTGGACCACCATCCCCATATTACTCTTGAGCCCCACTTTTCAACTCTCACAGCAGGGTATCGCTTTATTTGCGTTAGCGGGGGCACTTGGCGTGGTTGCTGCACCCATAGCGGGTAGGTTAGCTGACAAAGGACTAACAAAAATCACAACTGCATTAGCAATGTGTACGGTTGCCATTGCGTTTTTGCTGGCGCAGTTTGGTGCAGACTCCTTGACCTTGCTCGTGCTGGCGGGCATTTTGTTGGACATGGGTGTTCACTGCAACCTGGTCTTGGGGCAGCGAGCGATTTACGCATTAAAGCCAGAAATACGCAGCCGTTTGAACGCTTTATATATGACTATCTTTTTTGCTGGCGGAGCAGTAGGCTCAGCAGTTGCCAGTGTCGCCTATTCATCTGGAGGATGGACTATGGTTGCTTGGATTGGTTTTTCATTCCCCTGCATAGCCTTATTATTTTTCTTAACTGAAATTATCTAGAGTAGAAAAAACAATCTATGTTGAAGTGCCAACTAAAAAAGAAATAAACCAATAAAGCAAACCAGAAAAGATGACGACCAGCCAAGGCGGTGTTCTCCAATACATCAGGGCAACAAAAGCGATGAGACCAATAGCAAAATCTTGGGCCGATTGAACTGCACTGGTCCAGATGGGTTGATAAAGGGCGGCTAAAAGTATGCCTACAACACTGGCATTAATCCCTATTAATGCCGCCTTTATCCGGACATTTCTTCTTAGCGACTCCCAAAAGGGAAGTGCCCCTGCCACCAATAAAAATGAGGGTAAAAATATGGCTAATAAACAAATTAACGCGCCAATCCAACCCGTAAGGTTCCCAGTCATGGATGCACCCAAAAAAGCTGCAAACGTAAACAACGGTCCTGGCATCGCTTGGGTCAAGCCGTAGCCTGCAAGGAATGCTTCACTATTTACCCAACCAGTGGGAACAACCTCTGCTTGTAATAGAGGCAATACGACATGTCCTCCACCAAATACCAAAGATCCAGCCCGGTAAAAAGCACTGAACACTGCCAATGATTCGTTTGGAAATTGCTCGTGTAAAAGAGGAAGGAGAAAAAGAAGTAGAAAAAACAGTCCGATCCAAATCGCACCAGCTTTATGGGAGATATGAATCGGTAGGTTTTCATGATGGCTTACTTGCTTAGGCGAGAAATAAAAAGCACCTATCAGACCAGCAGCTGCAATCACGCCAATCTGCACTAATGAATAAGAGCTAAACAAAAGCATCAAACAAGTAGCAAAAGTCATGATCGTGATTCGAGCAACGTCAGTGCACAAAGCCTTTGCCATTCCCCATACCGCCTGGGCAACAACTGCCACAGACACCAACTTCAAACCATGAATGACATCTGGTGAAATCCATCTGTTATGACCATTAAGAGCGTAAGCCAAAATAGTAAGTGCTATTGCAGATGGCAAAGTAAAACCAAGCCAAGCCGCTAATGCGCCGTAATAACCCTTTTGAGAGTAACCCAAAACCATACCCACTTGGCTGCTTGCGGGGCCAGGTAAAAATTGACAAAGTGAGACGATATCCAAATAGCTTTGCTCACTAAGCCATTTGCGCTTAACTATAAACTCTGCCCTAAAGAACCCAAGGTGAGCAACAGGACCACCAAACGAGGTTAGCCCCAAACGTAGAAATATAAAGAAAATCGCCATAAATCCTAAAGACTTATGACCGTTGATATTTTGATCCATGTTGGAAGTAATCCAAGACTGTTAATATGCAATAGAAAAGAAATCTATGTGACTAAAAGATACAAAGAACCTCTCGATAGTATAGATACCAATGATGTGAAATATATCCCAAGTTCCATGATTAAGGGGGGATTGCAAAATATCGAGCTAAATCTCTTGCAACAATACGATTTTTGAAATTAACAAGATATTGAAATGATAGCTAGTTAGGTACAATCGATATTTGCTTTGAATAAACGTGCCTATATGAGAGTGAATTGTGAGCTCAAGCACCTAGGAGCCATTTTGTTTTTAATTAAATCTAGTTGATAAAAGCAAGACTATGTTAATTGGCAACCCTGAATATTCACGTTCTAAATACCTTCCTGATTTAAGATTTAAGAAATCAGTGGTCGATAAAAGAGGTGGAATTCTCGCCCTTAGTTTGGCTGCAATGGGGGTTGTCTTTGGTGACATCGGTACCAGCCCGTTATATGCTTTAAAGGCCTGCCTTAATACTTTAAACGATAGTTCACTCACGTTAGACTCGGTTTACGGGGTTGTCTCAATCATTTTTTGGGCATTAATTTTTGTCGTTTCCTTGAAATATGTTTTCTTTGTGATGCGTGCTAATAATCATGGAGAAGGAGGTATTTTGGCATTGATGGCGCTCGCAATACAAGGGTCAAAGGGCGGACCGAAATATAAAATGATACTTATATTCATAGGCATATTCGGATCTTGTTTGTTCTACGGAGATGCGGTAATTACACCAGCAATCTCCATTCTTTCTGCTTTAGAGGGATTACAAGTTATTTCAAATGGACTTGCATCATATGTGTTGCCTCTTACTGTAGCTACATTATTCGTACTCTTTTCATTTGAAAAGAGGGGTACAGCTACTGTAGGTGCTCTTTTTGGCCCAGTTATGGTCTTGTGGTTTGCCGTGATGGGATTGATGGGAATTTACCAAATAATTAATTTTCCTCAAATCTTGCAAGCGTTAAATCCACTTTACGCCGTTAATTTCGTTCGCAGCAATACCGCTGTAGCATTTACCGTAACAAGTGCAATTTTTCTTGTCTTAACAGGAGCTGAAGCCCTATATGCAGATATGGGGCATTTCGGTATCGATCCAATTAGGTTTTCATGGTTTGGATGGGTTATGCCGTGTTTACTTTTAAATTATTTTGGTCAAGGTGCGCTTCTCATTACAGATCCAGCATCCATATCAAACCCATTTTTCAAAATGGTGCCCAATTACTTATATCCCTACCTCGTTATTCTTTCAACTGTTGCTACAGTAATTGCATCTCAAGCGTGTATTTCAGGCGCGTATTCAATGACAAGCCAAGCCATTCAGCTTGGTTTTTTACCAAGCATGAAAATAAAATTTACTTCAGATAAGGAAATAGGTCAAATATACATTCCATTTGTCAATTGGTTACTTTGTTTCCTCGTGATCTTAGTTGTCCTAGTATTTCAAAAATCAGAAAACTTAGCCTCGGCTTATGGTGTCGCAGTATCGACCACGATGTTGATGACAACTTTATTGATGGCCGTAGTAATGAAAGTCATTTGGCGATGGAAAATTTGGTTTGTTTTTTGTGTAATCGGTACTTTATTGACAATTGACTTACTATTTTTCGTATCTAACTTAACCAAAATTTTCCAAGGAGGTTGGCTTCCTCTTTTGATTGGTATAGTTATCTTTGCGTTAATGATGACTTGGTATCAGGGAAGAGAGTTGTTAAGAAAAAAGACAATTGAGGACGGTATAGACGTAACTGACTATATGTGTTCATTGCCCCTGATAGTCGATTCATTAAAAAGGGTAAAGGGAACTGCGATTTTTCTCTCGCCTCATATTGATCTCGTACCTAATTCCTTGTATGAAAATATAAAACACAATAAAGTATTACATGAGCGAGTGATATTTTTAAAAATTAATGGTGTCGATGTTCCTCACGTTACAGATGAGAGTCGCATCAATATAAAGAATCTTGGTAACAATCATTTTTTGGTACGTGCAGTCTACGGATTTAAAGAGACTCCTGTTATCGATCATATTTTAGATATTTTAAGTAAACACCACAACATCCAATGTAACGTGGATGACTCTATATTTTTTCTATCTGGTGATGTTTTGTTCGGATCTGAAATCAAAGAACTTTCTATGGGCAGAGGCCATCTATTTACATTCATGGCTGACGTTGCCTCAAAGACGGAGGATGTCTACAACTTTGATACAAAAAAATCATAAAAATTGGGGCTCGTTATGATTTTTAATCGCTATGAATACATTATTTTGATTGTAAATTTTTAATTATTTCAAATGTCACCTGGTTGAAACAATCAAAATTTAAAGTTGTGACTCTACAAACTGGTTTGGATGAGTTCTATGCTATTAGATTCAAATATCAATCGTCGCTTGCTTATTAAATCAACTATAAGTTCTGCCGTATTTGCCTCAAATGGCCTTCAATCAGTCCTTGCTAGTGCTCAATCACCTTCAATAATTACAAGTGAAAAACTCAGACCGCAATTTCCCTCAGGAATCCAAAGCGGTGATGTATCAGCACATTCAGGATTGATATGGTCTCGAGCCGATCGAGAGTCAAAAATGTGGGTGCAGTGGGATACGAGTGATAAATTTAAAAATCCTAGAAAATTGGGCGGCCCTTATGCCCTAGAGTCATCTGACTTCACGTCAAGAGTAATTCTAGAAAAACTACCTGCAGCAGAAGATATCTTTTACAAGATATGTTTTGAGGATTTAAAAACGGGAGCCTTTAGCCAAGAAAGAGTCGGACATTTTAAAACAGCCCCTACTCAAATGAAATCTATTCGCTTTCTCTGGTCTGGTGATACCACTGGTCAAGGTTGGGGTATAAATCCTGAAGTAGGTGGAATGAGCATATATGAAAGCATGAGAAAACTCAACCCTGATTTCTTTATACATAGTGGAGATAACATTTATGCTGATAATCCAATAAAAGAAGAGGTGGTTATTGCGGATGGACCATTGAGAGGAATGGTTTGGAGGAATTTAGTAACCGAAGAAAAATCTAAGGTTGCCGAGACATTAAAAGAATTCAGAGGTAATTACAGATACAACATGCTTGATGAAAATATTTGTAAATTTAATTCTGAGGTTGCACAAATTTGGGCATGGGATGATCATGAGGTAATGAATAATTATTCTCCAAATAAAGATGTTGCTAACGATTCAAGATACTCAGAAAAAAGTGTACCTTTAATGATTGCCAGAGCAACCAGAGCATTTCTAGAAAACGCACCGATGAAATGGCATGATCAATCAGAAGAACAAAGAATTTATAGAAAGTTGGAGCAGGGACCATTATTAGACATTTTCGTGCTTGATATGAGGAGTTACAGAGGCGGGAACTCTTACAACCAACAAGAAGTCATCAATGAAGAGTCTACCTATTTGGGTAAGTCCCAAATGGCTTGGCTAAAGAGTGAGCTTAAACGATCAAAGGCAATCTGGAAAATCATTGCATCTGATATGCCTATTGGTATTGCCGTAGAAGATGGATTGGATTTACAAGGTCGGATGAAGTATGAAGCAGTCGCAAACGGGGACGGTCCAGCGCTCGGTAGAGAGCTAGAAATAGCAAATATACTTTCATACATAAAGCATCAAAAAATTAGAAATACTGTTTGGCTCACTGCTGATGTACATTACACCGCCGCGCATTACTACCATCCATCAAAAGCCAAATTTACAGACTTTGAACCTTTTTGGGAGTTCGTTTCTGGGCCACTTAGCGCTGGAACCTTTGGACCAAATACACCCGACAATACATTCGGTATTGATGTTAAATTTCAAAAAACTCCGCCACAAGGTAGAGTAAACTTGAGCCCCGCAGAAGGGTACCAATTCTTTGGAGATGTTCAAATCGAGGGCAAAACTGCGGAATTAATAGTTAACTTAAGGGACATGAAGGGCGACTCTTTATGGTCTACCAAGTTGACGCCACAATTTACGTAAAGTTGTGAAATAGGTAAATTTAGAATTACTTGAATGCGTTGCTTTGAGTCCTAAAAATCGGATATAAATTAAGAGAAGGATCTTGTTGTGGCAAAACAGAGATCCAAAAATTCAAGCGGGCTTGCGGATCAAATCTGAAAGATTCATCAACTTGCATTTTCCGTTCATACTCACTTTTTAATTGAGGTATTTGATTAAATAACTCTTCACCGTAGAGTTCTTTAATTTTATGCTCATCCTCATTCATCCATCTAACGAGTTCGAATGCTCTGTGATTCGCCAAGTAATCACTGATTTCATAGGCTGTATTAAATATTCCCCAGGCTGACATGGAGTCAGGACCCTTGGGCTCAAGTAGATGTACAACTAAATTGGACTTGGTTTGATTAATCGGTACAAATATTGATCCTTTTTGAATTGCCGTGTTATGAGGACTCCATTGACCCGATATATAAGTCATTTGTCTTCCCTGAAAGCTGGATGATTCAAAAACCACATCCTCAGGCTGAACACGTATGGCTTGGACATTCATATTTAAGGTATTTGCTTTTAAAACCTTATAACTTAGTCCGTGCAAATCTAGATAAGGCTTCACAAGGTCAACCCAAGCGAGGGGTACCAAGTAACCAGAATCGGGGAGCGTAATGACACTTTGTTTACTGGGTTGCACATCATCATAAAAGGGAGTATGCCAAATCTCCTCCACCTTTAAGTTATAGCTGATTTGGCGACCTCCAACAATCGGAGCAGGATTTAGGATTTCGTATTTATAGCCCAAAATATCAACCATCTTTGATTGAGACTTTGTTGGGGGGATGTCTACCTCAAAATCAAGTGAATATAAACTACCACCTTTAGATTTAGATAACTCATCGGTTTTGCTTTCGGCCTTTAAAATGTCCTGCGATTGAGATGCTATGGTGTTTAATAACACACCCAATGTGTCCAAGCAAGTTTTAACTCTTAATGGATAGCTCTCCCAGGCATAGTCTTCTACTAATATGCCGATTCGGTTACGAATTGCCGCATAAGTGTGGGAATTACGGGGCGTATCAATATCTAAGATTAAACCCGCTTTAGGATCCTCTTTGTCTAAGAGTCTGGGATAAAAACCTAACGGGTGATGCCCCATTTGCTCAAGTGAGGTGAGTGTTTGTTTTAATAAGGTCTTTGCAGATTGTGTTAGCTCGGTTTCCCCACCAAATTCAGGGGCCACGGTGAGAGATACATCATGACGAAATCTTAGTCCATCGGTCACGTGAAGATCGATCGTGACCGCTGGATTCCATTGATTGATCAAGTTAAGCATGGACTTCATTTCAGGTGTTTGAGCCAGCATCCAGTCTCTATTTAAGTTAATTCTCCTAGCCGTTGTTCTCTCACCCTGTTCAAATGGACCTTCTTGATTCGGTCTTTGAAAACGCCCCCTGTGTTCATGCCCATCAACATTGAAAACAGGTATCCACACCAGTGTCATTGTGTTGAGCGGATTGTCTGAGCCTTTATTTTCCAGGAGTTCCCTTAGTTTCATAAGACTCGCGTCTTTTCCGTCTATTTCCCCTGCATGTGTACCTGCAATGATGAACACAATTGGTAATTTCTTTCTGACATTAATTTCGGGGGTGAGTGCTCCTTTTTTGGAGCTGATTAAATAAAAGATCTCTCTTTTCTCCGACGTTAAGCCCATGACTTTACAAGCAATTTCGCGTGGATATTTGAGTGCAAACTTATGGCAAAGATCCTTGACTTCGGAGTATCTACCTGTCTCTTTGAAGTTGGTTTTTTCTGAGGTTAAAGTTAATTTCTCACCTGAGGAATTCAAATTGTTCGTGTAGCTCTGATCTAAGGACATAGATGAAGAGGATATTTGTGCAAACAAAGCAGATAAAAACAAAACCAAGAGCTTGTTCATAAAGAAATTTTTTTAATTGCGGTTTGAAAAAGAAATAATAATTTACTCAGGCCTTTTATTAAAGGCCATGATAAAAATTAACGGCCTTAAGCTCTAATTTTTTTGAAAAATTAGCAACCATGAAATAAAAAAATCGGATCGCGAATAAATTTTTTATCAAATTCGGAATGAATTTTGTATTTCTAAAAATTGAATTTTTTAGAAATACTAAAGGCTTACCTCTCCCTCTATGCAGCTTACGACCTCACCACCGACCCAGATCTCATTGTTAATGGTTTCAATATAGATTTTACCTTTTCTACCAAGTACAGTACCTTGAGAGACTGAATAACGCTCCTTTGATAGTCCTGAGTTAATTAACCAAGTTGCAATACCCGCATTTAAACTACCCGTGACGGGATCTTCATGGATACCAAAAGGGATTACAAATGCTCTAACCTCAAAATCATGCTCGTGATCACTTGGATAGGGGCCAATGATGCCCAGTTTTAGTGTTTTTAAATATTCAAAATTCGGTTTAATTGACAGTACTTGCGATGCAGTTTTAAGCATAACCGCACACCAACCTGCACCATTATCAACCCATTGATGGTGCGCAATATCTTCAACAGAAACTCCGATACCCTTTGAGATTGTATTGAGTGTTGTTTGATCCAGTGGACCCGTTTTAAGGAGTTTAGGAGCTAAAAAACTAAGTCGTTCACCATTTCTTCGAATCTTAATTAGACCTATTGGGCATTCTTGAATAATTGTGTCTTTAATCTTTGGGACCCCACCTTTATTCAACCAAGCATAACAACTGCCTAAGGTGGGGTGGCCAGCAAAGGCAAGTTCAGCGCTGGGTGTAAATATTCTGACCTTGTAATCGGCTAATACGTTCGTTGGGTTTAATAGAAAGGTCGATTCAGACAGGTTTGTCCAATTTGCAAATTGAATCATCTGAGACTCGGATAAATCATTCGCCTCGTGAACCACTGCCAAAGGATTCCCATAAAGGGGTTTATTAGAAAAAACATCTAATTGATGAAAGGGATATGTTCTGACCATGGATAGATTTGTATTTTGAAAAATTACCAAAAGTTTAATCTAAACTGACGGGGTTCGACTACATCAGCTTATTGAAAATTTATGATCATAGACTTAACAGTTGATTTTGACCCCAAGCTTCATTATTCAAAAAATTACGATAAATGATAAGCGAGTGGGGAAATATGATTAGAGATGAAAAGGCATTCTCAATCCTCTTTCATATTAGCTCTTTTTACAATAGGCTCCAGTCTTGCTTTCTCCTCGGCTAAAAATTTCATAAAAGATGCTCTGCTACCTGGAGTTGGTTCAATGCCTTGTGGTATCAAACGATCTTGTACAGCGGTAGTTTTTAGTCCAGCATTAATTGCCTGATTCATCCTCTCCAATAACCAGTCAGGTGTACCTTTAGGGGCAAAAACTCCTGCCCAGTGGCCAATGAACACTTCTGGGTATCCTTGTTCTTTTGCAGTTGAGACATTAGGTAAGGACGCGATCCTCTTATTCCATGTTGAGGCAATTGCTTTCAATTTTCCACCTTGAATTTGAGGAATCACAACGACACTGGCTTCTGATGTTGTATCAACTTGATTTGAAATAACTGCAACAATACCCTCGGATCCACTTTTGTAAGGAATAACTTCATACTTTCCGCCCGATGTAATCTTAAGCATCTCTGCAACAAAATGTGGAGTACTTCCAGTGCCAGCAGTAGAGAAATTTAAACCTTTGGAATCATTTGCTAATGCAAATAAGTCTTTAAGATTGTTTACTCTTGAATTTGTAGGCACAACAATAATTGAGGGACTGACAGTCAGTAACCCAACTGGGACTAAATCACCATCCTTGTAAGGCATTGAGGTTTTGATCATGGGATTGGTAATAATCCCACCCGCACTTACAAAAAAAGTATAGCCATCAGGAGCACTTTTAGCGACAAAGTCAGCTCCCAACACCGAGCCTGCACCCGGTTTATTTTCAACAATAATGGGTTGGCCCAGTTGAATGGCGGCAGCTTCTGCGGCAATTCTGGCTACGAGATCATTGGCGCCACCAGGTCCAAATCCGACGATAAATTTAATTGAATGACTGGGCCATACATCTGTTGCAAATGACTGGCTAATACATAAGGCAATGACGATATTAAAAGCTACTCTTAATAAATTTTTCATTTCAGTTGTTCCCAATAAACTGTTCACTCACATACTCAATTTATTATGATCTCTACGGTTTTTATTCCAGTCGATCTACACGACAACTTGAGCCATTGCACTTTATAAAGTATCTCTGTTTGCTATCCTGAAAGAAATCTAATTACAAACACAATGATTTTCCATTTTATTCGTGAGAAAGAAAAGTCAAGTTGTTAGAAAATTAATAATTCAAATCTATTCATAACGGCTCCTGGCTCTCAAGACACGAACAATCTTTTCATTCAGAAATACCACGTAAACCAGTCTATGCTGAATATTAATTGTGCGGGAGTAAGCACCTATCTAATCACCAATAAGTTTCTCGTAAGGGGGAGGATTCTGGCGGGAATCTAATTTTAAAGTCGAAATTAATTTTTGAGCTTTTTCTTGGAGTTCTGCGGTAGTAATTTTTTATCTTTAATTGCAAATTTGGATTAAACCAAATTTCCCCACCAAGTTAACGATTTTTGCTTTTGCTAATAGGTTTATACATTGACTCCTTAATAGATTCACGCAGTCCTGGAATTGACAGCAAATAAAGCGTTTCTTGAATAGCGCTCTAATTTTTTCTGAAATTGATACTACATTAGATCTTGTCCCAGCAATAACACTAGCTTCGTGCGATTCAGATGCCTGATCAATCAAACGATAGAAGTTTTTCTATTCCTTGAGCAAAAATCGAACGATAAAGCATGCGATCTGTCAAATACTTTTCTAGTGTAGAGGAACAAACTGAATGCCCTGTTAAATATAAAAGGAGATTTAGTTTGGCGGTCTGGGGCTGAATCGAACCTCCGACACAAGGATTTTCAATCCTAAGCTATATTTTAAAATTCGGATAGAGAACTAAAAATGCCCCATTGAAACAACAGGGCATGAAAAATTGGTGGCCTGGGGCGGAATCGAACCACCGACACAAG
>CAIWAO010000133.1 GCA_903910745.1 uncultured Burkholderiales bacterium | reverse complement strand
GATTCAAATCACCAGTAGTTCAAAGCCATTTTTGTAAAAAAACTGCGTGACCGTTCTCCTCTTGGAGTTGATAGTTCTGGAATCCTGATTTTTCGTAGGTCTTAATTGCTCCAGTATTCCCCGTTAACACCTCTAAGGTCAACTTGCAGCAACCTAATGAAATTGCGTGTGCTTGAGCATGAGCGAGTAAAGCTGTACCCACTCCTTTGGATCGGTAATTTGAATGAACAATTAGATCATGAATATTGAGTATCGGTTTTGCTTTAAAAGTTGAATAGTTTAGAAAGCAGTTAATTAATCCAACGGCTTTTTTCTCTTGATTAATATCTTTTGCTATAAAACTGAACGCCCCCGGCCATTTACTGAGATCATTGCAGACACTTGTTAAGATATCCGTGGACAGACTTTCACCTCCCCCCATAGGATCAGATGCGTAATGATTTAAGAGTTCACTAAAATCAGATCGATCTTTTTGATCTGAAAAATTGACATTGAAAATATTAATCATTGAATTCCTATTTGTAGGTGAAATTAGGTGCTTAGAATTAGACGGGCGACTGCAGTTTTAGTGTCCAATTCAGTGAAAACCTATTCGAGAAGATATCAATATCACTAATTAAAGGCTTCTAGCTATTAGACATATTTTGCTCTGTAGTGTAATATCCTCAATCTAAAACTAAGAATAAGCAAAGCTTGACATTTGGGATTGTAATTTTATCGATTTTCGGCTACGCTTTAAAAATATCTAAAGGTAAACCAAATTCCTAAAAAAATGTCCAAGTTCTGGTCTTTTATAACTTCATTGAGTATCATTTGTATTGGTTTTGTTGGATGTACCAATAAAAACTCTGCCGTAAATTGGTATGGCTACACAGTAGGGGATTTTGTTTATATTGCCTCTCCTTTAGGGGGTAGATTGGAAAAAATCGATGTAAGTCCAGGGGATACGGTACATATCGGCTCACAACTTTATGAATTGGAATCTGAGAGCGAAGTTGCCGTCCGCGAAGAGAGCGCTTCAAGGCTTGATAATGTCAAGTCAATTACGAATAATCTTAGCAAAGGTCGTCGATTAGAGGAAATACGAGTTATTGAGGCTCAATTGGCTCAGGCTTTAGCCGGGCAAAACTATGCAGATTCCTCACTCAAAAGAGATCAACAAACTTATGAAATCGGGGGACTTTCTAAAGCCGATTTGGAAATTGTCATAAATAATGCACAACAAGCAGCGAAAAAAGTTGAAGAGCTTAGGGCGTCGTTAGAGGTTGCAAAACTGCCTTCAAGAACAGATGAAGTATTGGCAGCCAGGGCAAATATCATTGCGGCTCAAAATGTATTAAAACAAAGTGAATGGCAACTTTCACAAAAACACCAGACTTCAAAAGTCGACGGAACTGTTTACGAATTATTCTTTCGAATTGGAGAGTATGTTGCCCCCTCGCAACCTGTTTTATCAATACTCCCACCCAAGAATATTAAAGTAAGATTCTTTGTACCAGAAACAGACTTGCCTTCAATTCAAGTAGGCAAGTCGGTAGTAGTTAATTGTGACGGCTGCAAAAAAGACATCTCTGTTAAGGTCAGTAGAATTGGGACCCAGGCGGAATATACCCCACCTGTTATTTACTCGAACTCTCAACGCAATAAATTAATGTTTCTAATTGAGGCTTATCCTAGTCCAGAGGATGCAATTAACTTACATCCAGGTCAGCCAATTGACATCAGTCAATTGCCGCAGAACAATAGGAATTCTAATTGAGCGAATTAGCTATTGATGTAAGAGGGTTAAGTAAAATATACGACGCTAAGAAGGTTGTAGACTCAATTGATCTTCAAGTACAGAAGGGCCGAATTTGTGGCTTCCTTGGCCCAAATGGGAGTGGAAAAACAACCACGATCAGGATGCTCTGTGGCTTGCTAAGCGCTGATGAGGGCTTTGGTACTTGTCTTGGAATGGATATTAATAATGAAGGTTCCAAGATTAAGAGAAAAGTGGGTTATATGACGCAAAAATTTGGTCTGTACGAGGACCTTTCCATTCGTCAGAACTTAGATTTTGTTGCAAGATTATTTGAAGTCCAAGACCGCAAAGAAAAAGTAAGCATTGCATTAAAAAATTTAGGAATGGAGTCTCGACAAAATCAATTGGCGGGGTCTTTATCAGGAGGATGGAAGCAACGACTATCCCTTGCTGCCTGTCTCATTCATGACCCCGAATTGTTATTATTAGACGAACCCACTGCGGGAGTTGATCCTAAAGCCAGAAGAGAGTTTTGGGATCAAATACATAGTCTTGCAGATAAGGGAATAACAGTTTTGGTTTCAACTCACTATATGGATGAAGCTGAGAGATGCCATGAACTTGTTTATATCGCATACGGGAAAATATTAGCAAGAGGGACTGAGAAGCAAATTATTGCGTCTGCTAATCTTCATGTAAGATCAATTCAGGGCGAGGACCTTACAGAGATATCAAATTATTTGAAAGTATGTACTGGAATATTAAGTGTTGCCGCATTTGGAAACTCCTTACACGTTGCGGCTAAGGATTTAGTATTGCTTGAAAAAGCAATCAATTCAATCAAAGACAGTGGAGCCTTAAAAATTAAACCAATACAAGCTAACTTGGAGGATATTTTTATTAGTTTTATAGCTAATGCCAAGGATAATTATGAGCCAAGGAGTTTTCTATAATGGATTTCTCCAGGAATAGAACGGCAGCAATTTTTATTAAAGAATTTCAACAAATGTTGAGAGACAGACTCACATTTGCCATGGTGATTGGTATTCCCATCATACAGCTCATTTTGTTTGGCTATGCTATCAATACAGATCCTAAGAATCTAGCAACTGCTGTAGTGAGTGCAGAGGGCAGTGTTTTCTCCCAGAGTTTTGTTACAGCACTAGAGAATACAGGATACTTCAAAGTTGTATCTGTTGGTGTAAGTGAGAGTGATGCCGAGCTTTTAGAGCGTAAAGGAGAGGTCCAATTTATTGTGGTAATTCCTGTTAATTTCACTAAAAAACTAGTTAGAGGGGAAAACCCAGCTATCCTTTTAATAGCTGATGCCACTGATCCAAGTGCATCAGGAAATGCTATTGCAGCGCTAAATTTAGTAATCCCTCAAGCGCTAGCACATGATTTGATCGGACCACTTAAATATCTAAATCAACCATCTGCTCCGTTTGAGGTAAGAATTCACAAAAGGTACAACCCTGAGGGACTATCAAGATATAACATTGTGCCTGGATTAATTGGCACGATACTTACCATGACCATGGTGATGCTGACATCTCTTGCAATGACCAGAGAGAGGGAGAGGGGCACAATGGAAAATCTGTTGGCTACTCCAGTACGCCCAGTGGAGGTTATGTGCGGGAAAATTCTTCCCTATGTGGTCATCGGATATCTTCAATTGTTTGTAATCTTAGTTGCAGCAAAATTCTTATTTGAAGTTCCAATGTTTGGTAGCTTGAGTTTGCTATTACTCATGATAGGTATGTTTATGGTTGCAAATCTAGGTGTCGGTTTTACGTTCTCAACTTTGGCAAAGAATCAATTGCAGGCTATGCAGATGACCTTCTTTTTCTTTTTGCCATCAATTCTTTTATCGGGCTTCATGTTTCCGTTTAGGGCAATGCCTATCTGGGCTCAATATGTGGGTGAGGTACTGCCTCTTACCCATTTTTTAAGAATAGTAAGAGGAATAATGTTGAAAGGTGTTTCAATCGAATTTGTATTGGCCGATTTTTGGGCTATGCTCATATTTTTATTGGTAGCAGGTGCAATTGCACTTAAAAGATACAAGCAAACTTTAGATTAGTAAAAAGTCCATAAATTGATCTTTTTATGTGCTCCACAATTTCTCATTATTAAGTCGCCCGTCTGAGAGCGGGATTAGGTTCAAGATTTTAATTGTGATTGAATTCGTTTGATGCGTTTATTAGCTAAGATCATCCAACGCATTTGAATTTAGTAAAGCATTGGCATTAACAGTTAAATTATTTCATGAATTTTTGAATTCAAATAATGAGGTTGCCCCTGTTAAACATACTTCTTAACCGCTTGAATTATGCAACGTCTTTTCGAGTTGCATGCCATCGTCTCTCAAACT
>CAIWAO010000132.1 GCA_903910745.1 uncultured Burkholderiales bacterium | reverse complement strand
TTTGTGGGGGTACTTGCTGAGATAGAAAATTATCAATTGATTGAAGATTTAGTTACCAGTACGACTTTGTTTACTTCAACAATGAAAGCTGATGGGGTGCTTATGGAAACTATCGAGATTATGCAAGCGTTTGATGACATTTAATTTAAAACTCTTTCACCGGCAGTATTTCAAATACCATTAGCAAGAAAAAAGAGTCTCCAACTTCAATACATTATTTTTAAAATAGGGTTTTCCATTTGAGGGTTTTCCATTTGAGTGTAGTCACCTTGAAGCAGTTGAATGGTTGGATATCATTTTAAGATACGCTCATAAGTTAATCTTTTAGGATCAATAATGAAAAAAGCGTGTCAGTATTTTTTTATTTCAATTTTTTTATTTTTTTCAAATTCATATGCCGATGAAATTCACGGCGTTGCTTCAATAGCACTTCAAGGTACAAATGAAATAATTAAAAATTTTGAAAAACAAAGCGGAATAAAGGTTTACGTAGAATGGCTCCCTTCAGTTGACATCACCAAAAAATTAGCCAACGGGGATAAGATGGATTTTGTTTTTTATCCAAGCAAACCCGTTCAAGACTTTATAAAAAAAGGTACTCTATTAGCAGATGGTCAAGCAGAGATAGTTCAATCTGGAATAGGAATAGGCGTACCAAAATCCTCTAAGCAAGAAAATATTAACACCAGCACCGATTTTAAAAATGCTTTGCTAAAAGCTCAAACCATCATATACGCAACTGGCCCCAGTGGGGATCATATTGAGTCCGTCATTCGACAGCTTGGAATAGAGGAAAACATCAAGAATAAAATTAAAATAAGTTCTGGGTTTGTTGGAAAGGATATTGAAAAAGGTGATGGAGATATCGGATTTCAGCAGATACCTGAAATATTATTAGTTCCTGGTATCAAACTATTAGGACCACTACCAAAGGAGCTGCAAAAGATGACTCCATTTACCATAGCAGCTCATTCAAGCACTAAAAATTTAATTAATACGCTTTCTCTTGTAAGTTATTTAAAACAAAAGGACTTGGTTCCTGAATACAAAAAATGCGGGCTTGAACCCATAATAAATTAATCTGAATGCGCGGCAAACCTCGCCCTTCAAGGTGGGCAAAGGGTAGCAAAGGATAGTAAAGGATAGCAAAGGAGAACAAAACTTTCCTTTAGTGCGGCGATCACAGCTCCTCTATGTATAGGCGAATGACGGCAATGGGCGCTCCACCCCATATTCCTGCGAAATAGCTGGGTGGCCCCAGCGCCGCACCCCCATAGCTTTTTGCGAATGCTGTGGGAATTCCTTTTAGTCGAACTTGAGGGGTCGGGTATGTCCCTCAAGGTATAGAAATCACAGTGCCGCCCCGAGCAAGCGCTAACGTCAAGCTAAAGCAGGTGAATAGGTCAATTCAAACCCAGCAATCTAACTGCATTATTCTTCAAAATGCCTGGCATCACCTCAGGCTTAAAGCCTGCGACCTCAAAGTCTTTCATCCAACGCTCGGGGGTGATCAGCGGGTAGTCACTCCCAAACAAAACGCGGTCTTTTAGTAGCGTGTTAGCGTATTGGATGAGCTGCTTGGGAAAATACTTGGGACTCCAGCCAGAAAGGTCAATCCACACATTGGGTTTGTGAGTGGCCACACTCAAAGCCTCGTCTTGCCATGGGAAACTGGGGTGGGCCATGACGATTTGCATATCTGGCCAATCAATCGCCACATCATCCAAATGCATCGGGTTGCTGTATGCCAAGCGCAAACCTCCGCCGCATCGCATGCCACTGCCAATTCCGCTGTGCCCTGTGTGAAAGATGGCGGGCAGTTTGTACTCGTTGATCACATCATAGATGGGCCAAGCCATCTTGTCGTAGGGGTGATAGCCCTGTACGGTTGGGTGAAATTTAAAACCCTTGATCCCCTCTTCTTTAATCAAGCGCTCTGCCTCGCGCGCGCCCATCTTACCTTTGTGTGGATCGATACTGGCAAATGCCACCATCATGTCGCTGTTCTTTTTGGCGGCATCCGCAATTTCTTCGTTAGAAATACGGCGACGCCCTGTTTGCGACTCACTGTCCACAGTGAACATGACCAATCCCATATTGTGTTTACGGTAGTAGGCTACAGTTTCATCAATTGTGGGGCGGGTGCTGGTACCAAAGTATTTGTCTGCCGCTCGGTCGTACTCCTCCCCGTAGTTATCAAAAGGGTTACGACAACTCACCTCGGCGTGGGTGTGGATGTCAATGGCGACAAGGTTTTTGTAATCCATGCTCAATCTCCAAAGTGTTTTCTGATTTCCGTGACAAGTATAGGGTAAGTTCTCATATTTAGTTATTAAACATAACTATAATTTATTTCTACATTTACCGCAACCAAGAGCAAACCCCAGTATGAACAACAACCCAGACATCCACTTTGAAATGCGCGGTGACATCGCAGTTGTGCGTTTGACGCGTCCCACAAAACGCAACGCCTTGAACGATGCCTTGATTGCTTCATTGCGTCACATCTTCGAAAATTTACCCGACAACACGAAAGCAGCTGTCATCGCGGGCGATGGTGATCATTTCTGTGCAGGTCTGGATTTGAGCGATTTGAAAGAGCGCGACGCCGGCCAAGGCATGCACCACTCACGCTCATGGCATTTCGCTCTCGAGCGTTTGCAATACGGTGCTGTCCCTGTGGTTGCGGCTCTGCACGGTGCGGTGGTCGGCGGCGGTCTAGAACTGGCCAGTGCTTGTCATATCCGCGTAGCAGATGAAAGTACTTTCTACGCTTTACCAGAGGGCACAAGGGGAATTTTTGTGGGAGGTGGGGGATCTGTTCGAATTCCGCGTTTGATTGGAGTCGCACGCATGACGGACATGATGATGACGGGCCGGGTCTACAACGCAGTAGACGGGGAACGTGCAGGCTTTGCCCAGTACTTGGTGCCCACAGGCAACTCGTTTGACAAGGCCTTTGAACTAGCGCAACGCATTGGCAGTAACGCTCCTTTGACAAACTATGCGTTGATGAACGTTTTACCGCGCATCGCCGAGCAGTCTGCTGACCAAGGCTTCATCACTGAATCGATGATGTCCGCTATTGCACAAGCCGCACCAGAGGCCAAACAACGTGTGCGTGACTTCTTGGAAGGTCGAGCCGCAAAGGTTCAAAAGAGCTGATCAAAGCCGCAACCGGAGACAACCTATGACTGCAGTGAAGTTTCGCAAAATGAGATTTGGCGTCACTCGTGTGAAGATGCGTGAAGGTCAAAACGGCATTCGCTACGTTGTAGCTGACCAAGAACTAGCCCCCTACCCCGAGCGAATGACGGACCGTTTGGTGCACTGGGCAAAAGAAAAGCCAACACAAACTTTATTTGCACGTCGCTTAAAAAATGCAGACGGCACCTTTGGGGAATGGCAACACATTAGCTTTTCACAGGCGCTAGATTCAGCACGTCACATTGCACAGGGCTTACTCAACAGAGGACTAAACGTGGATCGTCCCGTGGTGATCTTGTCTGAGAACGATCTTGAGCACGCATTGATGGCGTTGGGCTGCATGGTGGCAGGTGTGCCTTTTTGCCCTGCATCTCCCGCCTACTCCACCATCAGTCAAGACTTTGAAAAACTGCGCCATATTTTGAGCACACTTACACCAGGATTGGTGTTTGCTGCGGATGCGATGCGTTATGGTAAAGCTATTGAATCAGCAGTGAGCACTGACTTAGAGGTTGTGCTGACACAAGGCACAGTTCATAGCCATAAAAGTACACAGTTTGCAGAGCTCTTAAAAACACCTATCACATCTGCAGTCGATGAAGCCATGCGAGCCACGGGGCCGGACACTATCGCAAAGTTTTTATTCACCTCTGGCTCTACCAAAATGCCCAAAGCGGTCATTAACACCAACCGCTTGTGGTGCTCCAACCAGCAACAAATGTGTCAATCCATGCCTTTGTTAGAGGAGCAACCCCCCGTCTTAATCGACTGGCTGCCCTGGAATCATACATTCGGTGGCAACCACAACTTTGGGATGGTGATCTATAACGGCGGTACGCTCTACATTGATGACGGCAAACCCACGCCTGCTCTGATTGGGGAGAGCCTGCGCAACTTGCGTGAGATTGCACCCACCGTTTACTTTAATGTCCCAACCGGATTTGAGGCCATTGCAAAAGCAATGGAAACAGACGCTGCGCTTCGTAAAAACTTACTCAGCCGAGTTGGCATGTTTTTCTATGCAGGTGCTGCAATGGCTCAACCCATTTGGGACAGCCTTTATGCCAGTCAAGAGCGTGAGGTGGGTGAGCGTATTGCAATGACCACGGGGTTGGGGATGACCGAGTCCGGCCCGTTTGCCTTGTTTGTCACCAACCCTTATGTAAAAACCGCAGACCTTGGCGTACCGGCACCCGGCATGGAGATCAAACTCGTACCGGACGGCGACAAAATCGAAATCCTCTACAAAGGCCCCAACATCACGCCAGGCTACTGGCGTGCACCCAAAGAAACGAGTGAGCACTTTGACGAGGAAGGCTTCTTCCGCACGGGTGATGCAGTCAAGTGGATCGACGAATCTGATGTGCATCAGGGCCTAAAGTTTGATGGGCGTATTGCAGAGGACTTCAAACTTGCCACGGGTACCTTTGTGAGTGTGGGGCCCCTGCGCGCCAAAATAATTGGTGCAGGCGCGCCCTACATCCAAGATGTGGTGATCACGGGCTTGAACCGCAGGGAAGTGGGAGCCATGATTTTTCCAACACCCGCCGTGCGAGGCCTGAGTGGTTTAGCTGCGGATGCCGCAATGTCTGAAGTCCTGTCTAGCACCAGTGTCGTTGCGCACTTTCAATCTCTTCTTGAACACCTGGCGCAAACGTCAACTGGAAGTGCCTCACGAATAGCATTTGCGGTGCTATTGAACGAGCCACCTTCTATTGACAAAGGCGAAGTAACGGACAAAGGTTCTATCAACCAACGCGCAGTGCTTAAACACCGCGATGCATTGGTGCAAGCCATGCACGACGGTACTGCTCCCAACACCTTGCGGCCCAAATAAAGGAGAACACTCATGGAAATTAAAGGACAAGCAGTTTTAGTGACGGGTGGTGCGTCAGGTTTGGGTGAAGCCAGCGCACGCGAGTTGGCAAGACTTGGCGCCAAAGTGGCCGTACTCGATGTGAACTTAGAGCTTGCTGAGAAAGTAGCCCTTGAGATCGGAGGTGTCGCTTGCCAATGCGACATCACCAACACTGAGAGCGTGCAAGCGGCCTTGGCTAAAGCAGCAGGCGCGAACGGTCCTGCACGCATCTTGATGAACATCGCTGGAATTGGCACTGCAAAACGTATCATCAGTAAAGACGGTCATGCAGCGCCCCTTGAAGATTTCGTACGCGTGATCAATGTAAACCTCATAGGCTCTTACAACATCAGCCGTTTGTTTGCAGCTGAGTGCGCAAAGTTACCTGCCGGTGAGGACGGTCAACGTGGTGTGATGTTATTTACTGCCTCGGTTGCAGCTTTCGACGGACAAGTAGGCCAAGAGGCCTACAGCGCGTCCAAGGGTGGTTTGGTCAGTATGACCTTACCCATGGCGAGGGACTTGGCACAACACGGGATTCGGGTTTGCACCATCGCACCGGGCCTGTTTGCCACACCACTGATGAAAACACTGCCTGAGGCGGTGCAACAGTCCTTGGCCGCTTCTATCCCCTTTCCTTCGCGCTTGGGGAAACCTGAAGAGTTTGCTGAGCTGGCTTGTCACATTGTGCGCAACGATCACCTCAACGGTGAAGTGATTCGTATTGATGGGGCCCTGCGCATGGCGCCGCGTTAATTGGCTTGCTTTGCACCGAATTTAATTTAAAACTTAATTTAACCAATCACAGGCAACTATTTGCTACAGATGTCTATTTGCACATAGTGACTTTGATCTTTTTTGAGAGGAGCTAGACCCAAATCAAAGCTACATAGTCTAAGCAGTCCAACCATTTAGCTCGTCTAATACTCCAGCAATGAGTTAACGGGCTGAACCGGAGTTTGAAATACGTTTTGATGATATTACGTGCACAATTAAATTAACCATGAACGACAAGATAGATACCAGCTACTTAGAAACACTTCTAGGCTACAACGCTCGGCGAGCATCTTTGACGATTATCAGCCGCTTTATTGAGCGCATGACTGAGTTTGATTTACGTCCTGTAGATTTTTCAGTGCTGTCCTTGATGGGACACAACCCTGGTATCACATCTCGTGAACTTTGCAATTCGCTCAATATACTTGCGCCAAATTTGGTGATGTTTTTAAAGGTGTTTGAAAAACGTGGACTTGTAGCGCGCACACCCCACCCCACAGATGGGCGATCGATGGGCCTGACGCTCACGAAAAAAGGGCAAAAACTCATGCAAAAAGCTGAAGTCGCTGCGCTCGAGTCAGACGCCAGTGCAGCCCATAAACTCAGTCCAAGTGAGCAAAAGACATTGATGCGTTTGCTACAAAAGATCTACAAAACTGAGACGACTGATTAGATCTACACCCCAGCAAAGAATACTACACCATGATCACAGAAAGTCATTCATCAACTGTAGGTTAGAGTTTGTGTAACTTTACGACGTTTGCGTCGTGCAACTATTGATTTGCAGACAAAAAGTCATATGATGAGAGCTAAGGAAACCAAACTTATGATGAACCAGTCAAAACCTATGCCTATGCCTACACCTATACCTATACCTCAACCTATATCTATACCTAGCGTCGACAATCATATAGAAATCAGTCAAATAGAGATCGATCAAAAGGTCTACGACTTGTATGATGAGTATTGTCACGGAACAATGGATAAAAGAGAGTTTCTGTCCCGATCAAGTAAATTGGTTGCTGGAGGTCTTTTGATGGCTCAAGCTCTTTTACCTCAATACGTGCAGGCTCAAACTATTTCATTTACTGACACCAGGATCAAGGCCAGATACATCACTTACCCATCACCGGGTGGAAGTTCAGGCCAGATGCGTGGTTATTTAGTACAACCAAGCGGAAATGGTCCCTTCCCAGTTGTATTGATAATCCATGAAAATCGAGGTTTAAATCCCTACATCGAAGATGTTGCTAGACGTGCTGCAGTTGAGGGGTTTATGGCGCTAGCACCTGATGGACTTTTCCCCCTAGGTGGCTACCCCGGAAATGATGATGAAGGTCGATTGTTACAGGCCAGTCTAGATCAACAAAAGTTACGCACTGATATGCTTAACAGTGCTAGATATTTAAAATCTCTACCAATGTCCAATGCTAAATTGGGGATCACTGGATTTTGTTGGGGAGGGAGCACTACAAATTATTTGGCTGCTGAGATGGGTGCGGAAGTTCTAGCTTGTGCTCCGTATTACGGGGCGGCTGCGGCGACAACTAGCGTTCCCAAAATCAAAGCCCATATGCTCATTAATTACGCTGAAAAAGACGATAACATAAATTCGATGTGGCCGGCTTACGAGACTGCTTTAAAGGAGGCTCAGGTAGACTATAAAGCTTTCGTATATCCTAATACATTGCACGGATTTCATAACAATTCAACACCTCGCTACAACCCGGACGCCGCGCAATTATCCTGGGAAAGGACGATTGCCTTATTCAGAAAAC
Organism: uncultured Burkholderiales bacterium; assembly: GCA_903910745.1. Lineage (GTDB taxonomy): Bacteria > Pseudomonadota > Gammaproteobacteria > Burkholderiales > Burkholderiaceae_C > Limnohabitans. The sequence continues at coordinate 632 of CAIWAO010000132.1, read as the reverse complement.
ATTTAACATAAATATTTATTTTGATTTAAGCGGCATTACATTTTTACACACAGCTAAGGAGTAAGTTCTTCCAGGGCAAGGTCACTTTTTTCATTTCTGCTAAGGACTTATGACGTTTTAATTTAGAACGTGTTTTTGGATTTTTAATCTCTTACATTGCCGCAATAGTTTTTGTATTAAGCACACGTAAGTCCAGCGGAGTAGTGCCGTCAGTTGCCACACGCTTTAAAAATAGGCGTATAGCGTCAGAGAGATTCAGCCCCATTGCTTCAATTACCTCTGCTGCCTCTGCTTTCACTTTAGGGTCAATGCGGCAACGTACGTCTGTGGTTAGCATTTTGTGCTCCTTTTTCTATATGCCGCTTCTGTAGCTACACAGTGTAATAGCGTCAAATCTACTGCCTACTGCCTACTGCCTACTGCCTAATGCGCTTTTGCTGTCGTTTTAGTATGCCTGTGGATTAATGGGTTCTTTAATGGCTTGCATTTAAATTAAACCGAGATTTTCCAATAGGAATCGATGCTTGATTGTGACCGATCAATTTCACCCTCTCCAGTCTTGTCATTTCTAATGGACACCATTAGAAATGCTCAATAGAATCAATGCGTTATCCGCTTCAAAGGGGTTGGGC
>CAIWAO010000131.1 GCA_903910745.1 uncultured Burkholderiales bacterium | reverse complement strand
TTACTTAGACAAATGAGTGTTGCATTATCAATCGGATCATTTGCAGTAATAGTCGGAGGTACCAAGTCAACAAAAGACGCGGTTGTAAAGCTCCATACATAATTTGCAGCAATTGGCGTTGCAGCAGTGTCTACTGCTGAAGTTGATATAGTCGCAACACAAGTTGTATTTGCAGGAAATAATCCTGAATTTGAAAATGATGCCAAATAGTTAACAGCGTCGTAGGTCACTACACCTGTAATTGGCGCTCCAGATGGACAGGCAACAGTAAAACTTGTGTTTAAACTAGTTGGATTCATACTTTGACTGAATTTTGCAGTAATCACTGAGTTTGTGGAAACTCCAGTAACATAAGGAATTAAATTTGCTGGGAAAGTTTGTACAACTTGCGGAGCGATGATGATAGTAGGAGGCGGGACTGGTGATGGAGGAACGATTGGAGTTCCAGTCGGAAGGGGTTGAATACTTGGTGTTCCTAAAATAGGGGCCTGTCCCCCACCGCCGCAAGCAATTAAGAAAGCAGAAAGCAGTACGATGCAACTGCTACGAGTATTTATCATTAAAAATTCAAACTGTCTCATAAAAAACCCTCGTTTGGAGTATTCACACGAACACATTCCATGGACTAGATTTGATAAGAAATCCATCGATTGTTCTGTATGTTATCGAACGTATTGAATTTAATAATTATTAAACTGATGTATTTCAACGAACAGACTGTGATGTCATAAGGATTTAAATTAGTTAAAAGAAATCTTTCTTTTAACTAAAATTAGGAGCCATGATGAAAGTCAAGAATGCAATATATATTTCTGTTAGCGTTATAGCAATATTAATTAGCACTGGATGCGCAGTCACTAGAGACCAAGAAACAATGGGAGCTTACGTCGATGACAGCGTAATTACAAGCTCAATTAAAACTAGATTCTTTGAAGACAAGACGGTTGATGGATCTGCTATAACGGTCGAAACGTTAAATGGTACGGTTTTACTTTCTGGTTTTGTAAAGAGTACGAATCAAAAGCAAAATGCTGAAAGTATCGCAATTAAGGTTAAAGGGGTAAAAGTAGTTAAAAATCAACTTGAAATTCGTAACTAGTATGGGTGAATAAAAATTACCCAAAATGAAAAACAACATTTTGGGTAATTAGTCTAGAAGTAACAATTATTTTTTTGATTTTTCAGATTCGTGTCCAATATAGCCACCTATAGCTGCACCACCAACCGTGCCAACAGGACTACCTCCAGTAAGTACAGCACCTCCAACTGCGCCTACACCCGCGCCAACAGCTGTTGATTTATCTTCTGCTGACATCCCAGCGCAACCCACCAAAACTGCAAGGGCAGTAATTGATAGGAAATAAATTATGGTTTGAAAAAATTTTTGCATTTTGAATCCTTATGTGAAATATTAAAAATACGCTATTAAAGAATATATTACTTCATTCACATCGTATGTACGCTCGTTAACTTTGTTGGGTATCACACAGACCAATTGTTGAATTTATTCTAAGATCTATATTGAAACAATTAACTAATTTAAAAAAAGGATAACTAAAATGAACGAACAAAAATTTGTAACCGAAAAAGTTGAAGCATTCGGAGCTGGAATCGCTGATACGGTAAATGAACTAATTAAAGATGCTAAACCATTAATTCATGAAGCATCAGAGCGCTTAACAGAGTTAACGAAGGAAAGCTTAGCAGCAGCAAACAAGGGGAAATTATCAATAGAAATAAAAGGCCATGACTTGGTTGATCAGGCAGTACAAACCATCAGGCAAGAACCATTTAAAGCTATGTTTATTGCTGCTGGCATTGGAGCTGCAACAGTAGCGTTAATAAGTCTATTAACGCGACCAAATCTACATCATAAGAATGATTGATATCTTAAGCCACTTTTTAGATCAAAAGAGTTTACAAAATTAATGTTCAAAACTTTTACGCAATTATTGATACTACGACCTAGATCCCTAATTGTTCGTGCAAAAAACTTAATCTATTTTTTTGTAAATGAAATTGAGAATTCAATAAGCAAGTTAAAGTTAAAAATTGCGTTTTATACGATCAGCTTCTTTTGTTTCGGACTAGGGACTTTTAGTAGTGCAGTTTCCATCCTACTTTGGGCGGCACTACCCCTATTAAATCCAAACAATTCCTGGATACTTATTTTTTTACCGATGATTTTTATATTAATTGGAGTAGGTTTTTATTATGTTGCATCAATTTATAAAATTAAAGAAACACTATCAAAAAGAATCGCCAAACATTTGAAATATGAAATGAATGAATTTTTCTCTAACTTAGAAAAATAAAGCTGAATTTGTAAAAAAAAGAGTGTTTTTCGGTTTTTAAAATCCGAAAAACACTCAATTTATATCATTTTTTATCTTCAGTTTTGATCAACTCTTTATCTTCCTTAATAAGATTTTTGTCCTGTTTAATCATTTTTTTATCACTATCAATATTTTTCTTGTCTTGTACTATCTTTTTCTTGTCATCCGACATCATCTCATCTTCATGAGCACTTTTATCTGTTTTTAATTTGGCTTTATCAGTTTTGAGCTTCTCTCTATCTTCACGAAGGAGGTTTTTATCCTTAATTCTCTCTTCAGAATTAGATTTATCGGATTCAATCTGTCTTTTATCTTGCTTGATGTTACTTTTATCTTCCTTGATTACTGCATTTTCTTTTGATTTTATCTTAAGCTGCTCAGATGACTTATCTGCTTCTAATTTATTTTCATCAGTTTTCAATTTTTTCTCATCTGTTTTTAAAGAGGATTGATCCGATTTCAAATGTACTTCATCTCTCTTGTTTTCGGTATTACTTTGCGCAGAAACAGCGCCAGTTAAAACCAATAGAGAAATCGCTAATACCTTGGCTGCACTGCGTTGTATTAAATCAGTCATACATATCCTTGTTAGAGTTTCATATCATCGCGCACGAAGTGCATTCAGAGATGCGTATTATTTATTACGGAAAGTTTATAGTCTGTATGACTACGAACGAACGAATCGATTCTTCTCAAATTTTACAATCTATATTTAAAACTCTTGAATTTATATCCTACCAGCAAGAAGTAAAAATATCAGAATAAGTAAAACAGTAGCCAGTCCGCCACTTGGATAATAGCCCCAACTCCTACTGTGAGGCCAAGCAGGCACGGCGCCTATAAGCATCAGTATTAAAAAGACCAGTATCAGATTAATTAACATAATTCACCTTAGTGCTAAGTTATTACAAAAACATAACTTTACCTAAGTCATCAATTATCGTATGTACTTAACCGCACCTGGCTAAGTACATTTTTCAATTCAATCTTTTTTTACTTTAAATAGTCAAAGACTACTTCGCCCAACTCCAACGTCAAATCGGCTACAAAATGTAAACTCGATATGATCTTTAACACTGGCAATTCAGATACTGGGGCCAATGCATGCGGGTGTAGCTCAAGAGTAGCAGGACCACTCCAAGCACCGTGCAACTTAACATTTGTTGTGTAGTATCGTACCAATTCACAAATGCGTGGAGTTCCGTCTACGTGAGGGATTATTTTCAATAAGAAATTAGGAGCTGCAAGAGATGTTTTCACCAAATCTAAATTAACTTCTTTGTATTTATATCCCATTGTTGCTTTTGCTATTTGCAGTTTTCCGTAATTAAGAGTACCTACTAGGGTATCTATTTCTGTTTCAAGCTTAGGTGAAGCAAGCTTTTTTGGAAATCCCCATAACTCTCTTCCTCCAGCAATCGGCGGATGATCATTTAAGTACATTGCGTGAGCATATGTACCTTTTACGCCGTCCAAACTAACGGGAATCACTTGCCCTGATTCTGTGTAATTTCCAAATCCTGTTGAGTCTGGCATGTTTATAAACTCAAACCGAACATATGGCTCAAGTATTTCTAGCGGCTCTGGTACAACCGATCGCAAAACATTCATATCTGTCAAATACGTAATCACCAAAAACTCACGGTTTTTGAATTTATAAGGTCCGAAGGGAAAGGCCGGACTCGTAAAAGGCATCGCAAAGGCATTTTCTTTAATAAATTGTATTTTCATGAATTACCCAATTAAGGCATTACCCCACATACATCTTGCCTTGCGCTCAAAAGATCTCTTCTAATTAACATATCCTTTTCGATAAAAATACGGGAATCCATAAGTTTTATATGTGGAGAAATGATAGGTCGAAACTCCATGAGTTCTAAAATATCTTTGTCCATATCAATTCCTGGTGCAATCTCAATTAACTCCAAACCTAATGTTGTCATGTGAAAAACACAACGCTCAGTTATGTAAAGAACTGCCTGATTGCGCCGGACTGCATCTACTCCATTAAAGGTAATTTGTTGGACTTTTTGTACGAATTTTGTGATGTGCGCCTCAGATTTAATAATCAATTGTCCTGAAACCACTTGAGTCTTTATACTTCCTGCACTAAACGTTCCTACAAAGACAACTCTCTGCGTATTTTGGCTAATACTTATGAATCCTCCTGCCCCCGCTAAATGGCTATTAAATAGGCTTACATTTACATTACCCACTTGATCGACCTGTGCGAGGCCGAGAAAGGCAATATCTAGCCCGCCACCATCATAAAAATCAAACTGATACGGCTGATCTATGATCGCCTCAGCATTGGTTGACGCACCAAAATTTAGTCCGCCTGCAGGTATACCTCCAATAACCCCGGGCTCGGCTGTTAAGGTCATTAAGTCGCTTATATTTTCTTCTTCAGCAACTTTTGCAATAACCTCTGGGATACCAACCCCTAAATTAACGATATCATGAGCTCTCAGTGCAAGTGTCGCTCTTCGAGCAATGATTTTACGTAGGTCGAGCGGAGATTTTTTCTCCTTGACAACGGGTCCCAAAATCTCCCCCGAAAATACTGCACTGTAGGCCTCTGAAAATGTCTGCATATGATAAGAAGTATTTGACTCTAAAACCACATAATCCACTAAGATTCCAGGGATCTGCACATGTCTGGAATGCAAAGATCCTGCTTTAGCTATTCGCTCAACTTGAACTATTACTACTCCCCCTGAGTTGTGAGTCGCCATTGCTATTGCCAGTGAGTCTAGGGTTAATGCTTCTTTCTCCATTGTGATATTACCTCGCTCGTCTGCTGTTGTTCCTCTCAAGAAACAGGTATCAATGGGAAATGATTTGTAGAATAAAAAATCTTCATCATCAATTTTGATTAATTTAACCAACTCGCGCTTACTTCTTTCATTGATCTGAGCTCCTGCCTGCCTTGGATCTACAAACGTTCCCAATCCAACTTTTGTGATTAAACCTGGTCTTTGTGCGGCAATATCTCTAAATAATTGACTCATTACACCTTGGGGCAAGTTGTATGCTTCAATTTGATTGGTAAGTGCCAATTGTTGAAGCTTAGGTACTAAGCCCCAGTGCCCCCCAATTACACACTTCAACAGGCCTGGCAAAGACAAATGATTTAGTCCTCTCTCACATCCATCGCCCTGCCCTCCTGCATAAACAAGAGTTAGATCACCAGGAGTACAAACTGAGGATAGTGAATCTTCATCTAAAAAACGGTCTTTCAGCGCTATTGCCAATCCCTCAGCAAATCCACTTCCAATAAATCCTCCAGTTGCTAAAGTTGAATCTTGCTTGATATGACGCACTGCCTCCACGGCAGTTATTAATTTATTACCTGGAGTAGTTCTGTATTTTAAATTTGCATTTCTCATTTAATACGAATTTTGAAAATTTGAATTTGCTTAAAAATAATATTAATTTTGATACATTACATTTTCTAAATATGAGTTTGAAACGTCTGTTGTTTAACGAACGGATGAATAAACTGCCAATGAAGACAATAATGATTAAAGACTGTAATGAAGAATTACAAGCACTCAAATGATCAGGCGAGCAAAGAAATAAAAGTAAGGTCTAAATTGCAGTCAATTATTTCAATATTAACTACTTTAGGACTTATCGCATGTTAAAAAATAAAATTGCACTCGTGACTGGCGCATCATCTGGTATAGGTCGAGCCATTGCATTGGTCCTTGCGCGCGAGGGAGCAAAACTTACTCTATCGGATCTGAATATTGAACTAGTCAATGAAACTAGAGAATTAATCAGTGCACAAGGAGGTGAGTCAATTGCGGTCAAAAGTGATGTTGGCAATGCTAAGGCTTGTCACGACCTTGTGAAATTGACCGTGGAACAATTTGGTAAAGTTGATATTGCTTGCAATTGTGCTGGCATTGGTGGGCCGAGTGCACTTACCGCTGATTACTCACTAACAGCATGGGAGCAAGTCATACGAACAAACTTATCTGGCGTTTTTTACGGAATGCAGGCACAAATTGCTGCTATGATGCTCCAGGGAAGTGGTTCAATAATCAATATAGCATCAGTCCTGGGCGTAGTTGGCACACCTAGATCCCCAGCGTATGTGGCTGCAAAGCATGGAGTGATTGGTCTAACTCAAACCGCTGCCTGGGAATACGGTACCTCGGGACTGCGAATCAATGCAGTGGGTCCAGGCTATATAGAAACTCCACTTGAGCGGTCACTTGTGACTTCAGCTTCAGCACATGATGCATTACTTGCAGCTCACGCCCTCGGTCGTCTTGGTCAGCCTAAAGAAGTAGCCGAGCTAGTTGCGTGGCTGGCATCAGATAGAGCCTCCTTTGTAACTGGTGCTTTTTATCCGGTAGATGGAGGATACTTAGCTAAATAGTTAAATATTTAACGTAGGTTCTAGTGTATCGACTTAATTTCAAATCTGTCTAAATTCATGACCATGTTCCAAGCTGCTATAAAGTCTTGGATGAACTTTGTCTCTCCGTCATCACTTGCATAAATCTCAGCAATTGCTCTCAGCTCAGGGTTTGATCCTAGAGTTAAATCCACCTGTGAGCCTCTCCACTTGATCTCTCCTGTGCCACGATCATTACCTTCAAAGACCCCGGGTATAGTGGATTTTCTCCATATTGTGTCCATATCTAATAGGTTGATAAAGAAATCGTTTGTTAATGAGCCTGCCCTATTTGTAAACACGCCTAATGTAGATCCATTAAAGTTTGTATTTAATACGCGCATGCCACCAACCAATACTGTCATTTGAGCAGACGTCAATTTAAGTTGACTTGCACGATCAACTAAAAGTTTTGCAGAAACATCTACAGGGCACTCACCTATGAAGTTTCTAAATCCATCTGACTTTGGCTCTAGAGGAGCAAATGAATCTATATCGGTCTGCTCTTGAAGAGCATCGACTCGGCCTTGTACAAAAGGAACCTTCACAATGTGTCCTGCATTTTTAGCAGCACTCTCAATTGCTAAGCAACCACCCAGAACAATTAAATCTGCAACAGATATTGATTTTGAACTAGTGTCTTTTATAAATTCAAGTTGTAATTTTTCAAAGACTTTTAGTACCTTACTTAGTTCATCAGGCTCATTGACCATCCAGTTTTTTTGAGGAAGAAGGCGTATCCTTGCTCCATTTGCACCTCCCCTTTTATCGCCCGAGCGAAATGTTACTGCTGAAGCCCAGGCAGTTTTAATTAATTGAGAGACACTTAAGCCTGAGTTTGTAATTTTTTCTTTTAATTTTTGAATGCTCGACTCATCTAATCGAGTCCATTTAGTGTCAATACAAGGCAAAGGATCTTGCCATATCAATTGTTCTTTGGGCACCAAGGGACCAAGGTAACGAGAAATTGGTCCCATATCTCTGTGAGTTAATTTGTACCAGGCCTTGGCAAATACTTGGGCAAGCTCAAGTGGATTTTCATGAAAATGCTTGGAAATTTTTGCATAAATTGGATCTAGTTTCAAAGCCAAATCTGTTGTCAACATATTTGGGTGATGTTTTACGTTCGCGTCGTGAGCATCCGGAACTGTCTTAGGGATTGAAGTGCCTTTTGGCGTCCATTGATGGGCACCCGCAGGGCTTTGAGTAAGCTCCCATTCAAATCCAAATAGATTGTCAAAGTATTCTCCACTCCAAGTCGTTGGATGACTTGTCCATGTCCCTTCCAATCCACTTGAGATAGTATCATCTGCATTCCCAGTACCGTATGTGTTAATCCATCCTAAGCCCTGCTCTTCAACTGGGGCAGATGCAGGCACTGGGCCAACATAGTTTTGAGGATTTGCTGCACCGTGCGCCTTTCCAAATGTATGCCCCCCAGCTATCAAAGCTACAGTTTCTTCATCATTCATTGCCATTCTTGCAAAGGTTTCGCGAATATCAACCGCAGAAGCCAATGGGTCAGGACGTCCGTTGGGTCCCTCGGGATTAACATAGATGAGTCCCATTTGAACAGCAGCCAATGGATCGGCCAATTCTCGGTCTCCTTTATAACGCTCATCTCCAAGCCAAGTAGTTTCAGGTCCCCAGTCGGTTTCCTGAGCACTCCACGTATCTTCGCGACCACCCGCAAAACCAAAAATCTTCAGTCCCATGGATTGAAGTGAAACCGTACCTGCTAGGACAATCAAGTCGGCCCATGATAATTTACGGCCATATTTTTGTTTAATAGGCCAAAGAAGTCTTCTGGCCTTATCTAAATTAACATTATCAGGCCAACTATTCAGAGGCGCAAAACGTTGTGCACCGCTTCCAGCACCACCCCGTCCATCAGCAATGCGGTAAGTACCCGCACTATGCCATGACATTCTGATAAAGAATGGTCCATAGTTACCAAAATCTGCAGGCCACCAGTCCTTAGAGTCAGTCAAAAGGAAATGCAAATCCTGCATCACCGCGTTTAGATCCAAAGAAAGGAAGTGTACGGCGTAATCGAACCCCTCACCATATGGACAACTACTAACTGAATTCTCATGTAAAGCATGAAGGTTTAATTCATTTGGCCACCAGTCTTGATTGGTGAAGCTTTTTTTGGGCTCATCCAAAAAGGGACAGTTAGCTGTTTTGGAAGTCATAGGGACCTTAAACTGAAGTGAAAAGATACCAACTATTTTTAAGAAAATAATACTTAGCTAAAATATTAAGAACATAAACAATATGGAAATACAAATATAGAATTTAAACAATCAAAAGTCCGTGCGGCATCAAACACTTAATTGAAGTAAAAATATTGAAAGCAATATTCAATAAATAGTTAAGTTTTTTAGTCAAGCAATTTATCTAAATTTTTAGAAATTTCTGCTTCAATAATTTTTCGAAATGGAGTCATAAGAATTCCTAATTCAACTTCAACCTCCAGGGAATTTTGATCAATTGACAATCGACCGTTCACGCCTTGTTTAGTAAAAAACAGTACGTCCTCTAATTCTCCCTCTTCATAGATACAACTCATTTGTTGCTGCGCTTCGGCAATCTCTGCCCAATCAAAAGCAATTGCTCGCATCCTAATCAGTCCAAGATTATGGTTTCGAATGATATTAAATTTAGACAAGTCAACATTTTCCTAAAGAGTTTAATTTTATAAAATTATATTTAATTGGTATTTAAAAAAATAAAAATTGTATTAATATTTTTATGTACGAGAACGAACAGAAGAGCTGTCATCAAAG
>CAIWAO010000130.1 GCA_903910745.1 uncultured Burkholderiales bacterium | reverse complement strand
GGAAAGAATTTGCCCAGCACTTGAGCAAGTATTTCTGGAAAGTTCGCTTTTGGAACAGCGCCTATGGAGTTGTTAGTGCTGGTGGCCATGCGAGCATCGAGCAGCTCGTTGCGTATATCCAGGATCAAGAATCGCCTCCGAAGGCGACGCATGTCGCCTTCGGCTCCTTTCGCTTGACCCGCGACTAAGCTTCGCTGTAGTCGGGGGATGCGCGAAAATTTTGCTCAATTCTCAAACCGAAAAGCCATTGCCCTCTCTAAATCGTCTCTAAGCAAGGAAAGGGGCGCATCCCAATTTCCCCATTTCTTTTGTCTATAAAGTTTTGTGTGTTTATACCAAGGACTTAGTTCTTGATCGGTAAACCATCTCCAGTCTGCGACAAAGGGCAAGAGCGCACAAGTCGGCTTACCCATGGCACTGGCCAAATGTAGAACTGAATTATCTATGCAGATGACCATGTCACAAGCCTTGATCAAATTAGATAAGCCGTTCATATCAGCAAAATTATCAATTCGTTCGTATTGGTGAACTTTAACGTTGGTTTGGGCAAGTTTCTCACTGTCTTGAGTCTCTAAATCGTAAGAACTATTAAGCTCGTCCAAATCCTCCTTAACGTCCCCGTACTGTAAGCTCACGCATTTTATGGGAAGGTCTTTAAAAACAGTCATAAGAAGACTCAAGGGAATGCTTCGCCTAGTCCCCGTTTTTTGATTCACACTTTTCCAGGCCACACCAACTAGGATTTCTTTTTTTGCGTCCACCCTCAAATCACTCCTTATTTGAGTCACTTGGGAGGGGTCGTATTCTCTAAGGTACGCACTGCTAAATTGAGCCGTATAAGTCTTATCCTTGATATTGGAATTAGTTATGTCCAAATAGTGAAGCAAACTACCCATGGGTAAGTGAGCTTCAAAGTCATTATCACTTAACTCTGTAAATTCTTTAATGAACCTGACGTTGCCCCGCCCCTCAAACGCGGCACCAAATAACTGATGTAGTCGTGGATCAACTTTGAGAATTAATTCTTTACCTAGAAACTTTGGATGTCTAAGAAAACTTGTCCAAAAGATTTCATTACCAAGTCCGTGCTCTGCCCATATAAGCACACTAGAGCAGTCCACCCCAGTGGATAACTCGGGCTTGGTGGTTTGAAAATACAGGCCCTTATTTTCAGGCAAACTCCACCTTCTTTGATACCCGAGAAGACCTGAGTCTAAATCGCCGCATGTGAGTTCAATGATAGTGATATTCCAAAGCACCTCTGAGGAGTCTGGGTTTATTTGAAGGGCTTGCTCATAACACTTCAAGGCCTGAGCAAAGAGGTTAAAGCGTTGATAAAGCAGTCCTTTGTTGTAAAGTGCTTGGTAAAAAATGGGCTTCATTCTGAGCGCCATCTCGTAACAAGCCAAGGCCTTCTCCCACTCCTCTTGATCCAAAAAGAGGTTGCCCATGTTGTTGTAGGTCAGCGCGTTTTGAGGATCTACTGCAAGAGAGCGTTTGTATTGCACTTTAGATTCTTCAAAACGCTTGAGTTCTTTATAAACATTCCCAGCGTTGTCGTAAAAGTAGCTGATGCCTGGATCAAATTCAATTGCCGCGAGGAAATCTTTTTCTGCATAAGGAAAACTACGAAGGGTGAGTAGTAAATCCCCTCTGTTGTTATAGTAATATGAGTTGGAACTATTTATAAAAATAGCACTGTTGTAAGCCTTTAATGCCTGCTCCCACTCATTCAACCTTTTATGAATATTGGCTTTGTTAAAGAATGCTTTGTGATGATTAATATCTAAAGACGTTGCTTGCTCATAACTATTTAGAGCCTTCCTTAACCCGGCGGTGTCTTTTGCACACAGCTCCAAAAAACAACCCAATTCAAAGTGAATCTCTGCGTCGTCTTTGGTGTCCACCATTCGAACAGCCTTGGAAAACCATTCAAGGGCTGACTCTAATTGGTTAGCCTGCGCAGCGATCCGCCCCAAATATGCCATGGCGACGCCGCACTCAGGATCGAGGTTTAATAGGTCTTTGAGAGATTGTTCGCACCTTGGAAAGTCCTTTTGGCTGTACAAAATTAAAGCAAGCTCTAGCTTAGAGTCATTGTTCAAGGGTGTTTTCTTTCCATTTTTTAATCTATCTTTAAAACCTATTTTTACAAACTGTTTTTACAAACTATTTTCACAATATATTTTCGTTCAATTTGTAACGCTAATTTTAGTGTATTGGTTAAAGTAAGATATAAACTGTTTTATTTTTCAAGGTTGCAAGATAGCAGACTATGACAACAAAAATTTTTCAGCTCCTCGTAGCAAAAAATAAAGGCACCCCATGAACAGAAATAAATTAGAAGACCGACGCCAATTCATGAGATGGATTGCTGCCAGTCCTTTGCTGCCCCTTCCCCTTGGTGAGCAAGCCCTTGCGGATAGCTTTTTTAAACGCGCAGATCCAGCCGTTTGGCCTGCTGAATTAACAGGCGATTTAATTAAAAGTCCTGGAGAAGCTGTTAATGTTTTTGATTTTGAGCCTGTTGCATACAAAAACGTCCCCCGTGCTCACTTTGGCTACATGGCCTCTGGTGTAGATGATGAGGTCACACTTAGGGCCAATCGCGCGGCGTTTCAAAAATTCCCTTTGAGACCAAGAAGGATGCGGGACGTCTCCAAAATTGATATGTCAGTCTCTCTTTTTGGCACTCGCTGGAAGACACCCATCATCATTGCCCCCACAGGGGGCAACAAAGCCTATGATGCTGAGGGAGAGATTGCGGTTGCCAGAGCTGCTAAAGCAAGAGCTCACCTCAACATACTTTCTGCAGCCGGTGCATCCACCATAGAGGATGTTATTGCGGCAAGGGGCGGGGAAGTTTGGTTTCAACTCTACGCCACTTCAAGCTTAGCGGTTGCCAAGAAAGTCGTTCAACGAGTCGAGAAAGCGGGATGTCCGGTGCTAGAGATCACGGCGGATAGAAACGGGGGAAGAAACCAAGAAACCTTCCAAAGGTTAAAGAAACTAGATCCCCGCACCTGCTCGAATTGTCACATCGATGGTCCAGGCAGCATCAAAGAGCGTCCCAATTACGACGGCATCGATCTCGCAGACATGAAAAGCCCCCAGTCATCCAACATGACTTGGGACTTTATCAAGCAGATGCGCGACATAACAAAAATGAAGATCATCTTAAAAGGGGTCCTCACCCAAGAGGACGCCCTGCTTTGCCTGAAATACGGTGTAGATGCAGTCCACGTATCAAACCACGGGGGTAGGAGTGAGGATACAGGTCGCGGCGCTATTGAATGCTTGCCAGAGATTGCCAGCGTAATCAACAAGCGCGTTCCTATTATTTTTGATAGTGGGGTGAGACGTGGCACAGATATCTTTAAAGCCTTAGCCCTGGGAGCAGACGCAGTCTGCATTGGTAGACCCTACCTTTGGGGGCTTGGGGCGTTTGGACAGCCCGGTGTAGAACGAGTGTTGGAACTACTTGAGGATGAATTCTCAGGGGCTATGAAGCAGATGGGATGTCCATCCATCGCTGATATCCGCCCGGAGATGGTTTACAAAGGCTGATGGATTGGAGTTCCTTGCTGTTGCAAGCCCCTAAAGTTAACCCTTGATGTGAACACTTGATGTGAACCCTTGATGTGGGTCTTTAACGTGAGTCTTTAATTTGTGCCTTTAATTTAAGACTGAACATGTTACAAAAAACCAATTGGTAGCCCAAACAAAATAATCGCAGCGTAAGCACCCGATAAAGAGGTTGAGAGCGATCCAATCAACAATGCTTTGGGTCCTAAAGCCACTATCTCATCGCGCCTATCGGGCGCCATCGCACCCAGCCCCGCAATCACAATCCCGAGACTCCCGAAGTTTGCGAAACCACAGAGCAAATAAGTCATCAGTACACGGCTTTTATCGCTCATCGCATCAAGTGAAAGCTTACTGAAATCTAGGTAGGCAATAAATTCATTCAAAACGAGCTTGGTGCCAAGCAACTGCCCTGCACTTTTGGTGTCTACCCAATCAATACCTAAAGTCCATGCAATGGGTTGCATCACCCAACCTACCAATCTTTGAAGGGTAAGGGGGGCATTATCAATTTGGGGGAGAAGGCTCAATAGTGAATTGGCAAGAGCAACCAGTGCGACCAATGCTATCAACATCGCAATCACATTGGCCATAAGCCTTAGGCCCTGTATGGTTCCTGTACTTATTGCGTCCATTAAACCGTTGTAATGGAGTTGAAGCTTGATGCTTTTAGCTCCAACATCGTGCCCAGCCCCCACCAAAGGGATCACCACAAGACTTAACATAACGGACGCGGGTGCACTCATGATTGAGCCAACCAGGAGGTGCCCAATCGCGTCCGGTACTGCATTTTTAAGGAAACTGGCGTAAAGCACTAGTACGGTCCCAGAAAGAGTGGCCATGCCTGAGCTCATCACAATGAGCATCTCAGATCTACTCAGGCTCTTTAAGTAGGGACTGATTAATAGGGGTGCCTCAACCATACCTACAAATACGGTTGCAACCGTAGCAAAACTCGTTGCACCGCTGATCTTAAAAATCCTACCTAAAATCCAAGCAAAAACGGCAACCACTTTGGGTAATATTTGCCAGTAATAAAGGACTGCGGACAGGGCACTAAAAACCAATATCATGGGAAGTGCCTGAAGACCCAAAATAAATGAATTCTCTGGAGCGATGAGCTCAAAAGGGGTGGGTCCACCGCCTAAGTACCCAAAGACCAGCGAAGTGCCCGCTCTAGTTGCGTCTTGGATAGCCAAAACGCCTTGATTGAGAAAGACAAAGACTTGCTGAAAAAAACTAACCCTCAGTAAAAGAACGGCAAGTACAAATTGAAACAACAGACCTTTTATGAGACTGTGCCATGAAATGTCCCCCCGCCTCTCCGAGCATAAATAGGCCAAGAAAAGAATCAGCATGATGCCTAGCAATGGGCGCATATTGTCCATAGAGTCAATTTGTTTTATTTAAAGAGGTTGGTTACTTGAATAAGGTAAATTAAGTAAATTAATTAAATTAGTATGACTATTTACTATTTATCGAATACCCTGTAATCGGTTCGTTCTTGGGGGGAATTCACAAAAATCGATTCATAATGTTGGTGATTTTACTGGACGCATTCCAAAAATAAATGCCTATCCTGTCCAATCAACTCAATAATGACTGACTTCACAACTTAATTTCAAAAATGAAACTTTTTTTCTCCCCCACCTCTCCTTATGTCAAGAAAGTACTGATCAGC